>CAYPWQ010000047.1:0-6613 GCA_964414495.1 uncultured Oscillospiraceae bacterium | reverse complement strand
GGATGCCATGCTGGTCCAGAATCCGCATGACGTTGGTCTTGTCCTCTTTCTTCGCCATTTTTCCCGCTCCTTTATTTCAGGATCACCACGGCTGCCAGCACGCAGGCAATGCCGAGGGCCACCATCAGCGTGATGGGCTCGCCCAGGAACAGCGCCCCGGCGATGGCCGCCACCACCGGCTCCACGCTGACCATGATGGATGCCTTGCCCGGATCCACCTTGGCAAGACCTCGCGTATAGAAAATATAGGGGATGACGGTGGAGACAAAGACGAAGGCGATGGCGCTGGCCAGCATCTTCGGATCGGTGACAACGCCGTGCATCTCCTGAACGTCCAGCAGCGTCAGCGACGCGAGCCCCGCGAACACAAAGGTATAGTAGGTGCAGGTCATGGGGGGATAATGCTTCAGGGCAAAGGGGCTGACCACACTGTAGCTCGCGTAGGTCACAGCGCTGCCGATGCCCAGGGCAAAGCCCAGCGCCGTGGTGGAAAACTCGCCTGCGAACACGCCGGAGATGCAGATGCAGCCGAAGATCGTCATGGTCAGGGCCAGCAGGCGCTTTTTCGTGATGGGCACCTTCCAGACAAAGCGGCTGCCGATGATGACAAAGCCGGGGGCGGTATAGAGCAGTACGCTGGCCACCGCCGCGCTGTGGAATTTGATGCCCGTGAAATAGCAGATGCCGAAGAGGTACACACTCACGATGCCCGTGAAGGCAAAGATGGGCAGGTGCTTCTTCTCCACGCGGAACACGCTGCGGTCAAAGAGAAGGAACAGCAGCGTCAGCACCACCAGTGCGCCGAAGTTCCGGATAAAGACCACGGTGAAGGAGGAATAGCCCCCCGCCAGGATCAGCTTGCTGAAGAGACCCATAAAGCCCCAGGAGGTACCCGCCAGAAGGATACTGAGATACGGCATATACTGTTTGATCTTGTCCATGTCAGTCCACTTTCTTTCTTCTTTTTGTCGTTTCTGTCAAAGGCTCTGCTCCGTCCGGACGCAGCGCTCATTTCTGCTCCCGCAGGGCGATGATCTGATCGCGCAGCTGCGCCGCCAGCTCGAATTCCAGCAGCTTGGCCGCCTCGCGCATCTGCTTTTCCAGACGCTGGATGGTCTGCTCGCGCTCGGCGTCGCTGAGCCTGCGCTTGCCGCTGCGCTTCTGCGCGTCCTCGGCGCTTTTCGAGATCTCCAGGATCTCCCGCACGTCCTTGCGGATGGTCTGGGGCACGATGCCGTGGGCTTTGTTATATTCGTCCTGGATCCCGCGGCGGCGCTCCGTCTCGTCCATGGCGCGGCGCATACTGTCAGTGATGCGGTCGGCATAGAGGATGACCCGGCCGTCGGCGTTTCGGGCGGCGCGGCCCATGGTCTGGATGAGGGAGGTCTCACTGCGGAGAAAGCCCTCCTTGTCCGCGTCCAGCACCGCCACGAGAGAGACCTCCGGCATATCCAGACCCTCGCGCAGCAGGTTGATGCCCACCAGCACGTCGAATTCGCCGAGACGCAGGTCGCGGATCAGCTCCATGCGCTCCAGCGTGCCCACGTCGCTGTGCATATAGCGGGTGCGGACGCCCATGGAGACCAGATAATCCGTCAGATCCTCCGCCATCTTCTTGGTGAGGGTGGTGACGAGGGTGCGCTCGCTGCGCTCATTCCGCACCCGGATCTCCGCCATGAGATCGTCGATCTGCCCCTCCACCGGGCGCACCTCCACGATGGGATCCAGCAGACCCGTGGGACGGATCACCTGCTCCACGATCTGCCCCGCCCGGGTGCGCTCGTATTCGCCGGGGGTGGCGGAGACATAGATGCGCTGATGGATGCGCTGCTCAAATTCCTCGAAGGTCAGGGGTCGGTTGTCAAAGGCGCAGGGCAGACGGAAGCCGTACCGCACGAGAGCCTCCTTCCGGGCCCGGTCGCCGTTGTACATGGCGTGTACCTGGGGCAGGGTCACATGGCTCTCGTCGATGAGCAGCAGGAAATCGTCAGGGAAATAGTCGATGAGGGTCATGGGGGCGGAGCCCACGGGTCTGCCGGAGAGCACCCGGGAATAGTTCTCGATGCCGCTGCAGTGCCCCAGCTCCCGCAGCATCTCGATATCATAGGTGGTGCGCTGCTTCAGACGCTGCGCCTCTACCAGCATGTCGTTTTCTTCAAAATATCGGAGCCGCTGCGCCAGCTCCTCCTCAATGGTGCGGATGGCCTGCTCCATTTTCTCCGGCGCGGTGACATAGTGGCTCGCGGGATAGATGGCCACATGGCTCATGGTGCGGAGGGTCTGCCCCGTGACGGGATGGAACTCGCTGAGACGGTCGATCTCGTCGCCGAAGAACTCCACGCGGATGGCGCTGTGCTGGGCATAGGCGGGAAAGATGTCCACCGTGTCGCCCCGGACGCGGAAGCGGTCACGCTCGAAGGCCAGATCATTGCGGTCGTAGCGGATGCTCACGAGCCGCCGCAGCAGCTCCTCCTGCGTATAGCTCTGCCCCTCCCGCAGGGAGATCACCATGTTCGCATAGTCCACGGGGTCGCCCAGGCCATAGATGCAGGAGACGGAGGCCACCACGATCACGTCCTTCCGCTCATAGAGCGAGGAGGTAGCGCTGTGGCGCAGGCGGTCGATCTCCTGATTGGTGGAGGCATCCTTCTCGATGAAGGTATCCGTATGGGGGATGTAGGCCTCCGGCTGATAGTAGTCGTAATAGGATACGAAGTATTCCACCGCGTTGTCCGGGAAAAACTCCTTGAACTCCGAGCAGAGCTGGGCGGCCAGAGTCTTGTTGTGAGCCAGCACCAGCGTGGGGCGCTGCACCTGCTCGATGACCTTCGCCATGGTATAGGTCTTGCCGCTGCCGGTAACGCCCAGCAGCACCTGCTCGTCCAGTCCGTTCTTCACGCCCTCGCTGAGAGCGGCGATGGCAGCAGGCTGGTCGCCCATGGGCTCGAAGGGGGCGACGACATGAAATTCCGGCATGGCTCCTCCTCTCCCGCTCCGTCAGTGCAGCAGTCCGTTCTGCCGAAGCGACACAAAATCCTCGTCCGCCACGATGATATGGTCGAACAGCGTGACGCCCACGCTCTGCAGCACCTGCTGCACCTGAATGGTCACGGCGTTGTCCGCGTCCGACGGCAGGGCCACGCCGCTGGGATGGTTGTGGGCCAGCAGCACGGCGCTGGCCCGGCAGAGCAGCGCGTTCTCCACGATGCTGCGGATGTCCGCGTGGACAAAGCTCACATCGCCGGTGGAGAGCTTCTGCACACTGATGAGCTTGCCCTTGGCGTCGAGACAGGCCTGCAGCATGACCTCCGTCCGCTCGTCCGCCAGTCGGCTGAGGAAAAAGTTCCCCGCCTTTTCCGTGGAGTCCAGAATGGTCTCCGCTGCCGCGGCAGAGAGCCGGATGCGGCGGCAGAGCGGCAGGATCAGATGGATCAGCGCGGCGGCGTTCTCACCCACGCCCTCCACCCGCATCAGCTCCTCCACCGGCGCGGAAAACACCGCGTCCAGCGTCCCGAAGCGCCGCAGCAGCAGATGGGCGATCTCGTTGGTATCCCGCCGGGGGATGGCATAAAACAGCAGCAGCTCCAGCACCTCGTGCTCGGCAAAGCCGTCCAGCCCGCCGGAAAGAAACTGATTCCGTCTTCTCAGCCGGTGTCCTTCGTGGATGCTCATTCCGCTCTCTCCCTCCGCGTGTCTCCGGCGGGGCCCCTGGCCCGCCGGCTTGCTGTAATTTGGCATATTATTATACCACGCGCCGCAGCCGCAGACAAGCGGCGTTTTCCCCCGGCGCTTTCTTTTTGCAAAATCCCCCGCGCCCCGCCTTGACAAGTCTCCCCGACTGGTCTTATAATCGCTTTAACAGTGTGTTTGAAAGAAAAAATGCATAGCTGCTGTCCGGTAGGTAAGGCTACCGCAGGGATACGGGTTGCTGCCGCGAACTGGTGGAGACACCACAAGAGGGTCAACAGGCGATATCGAACCGACAAGGTATCGTCTAACGCAACTGCACCGCCTTGCGAAGCTAAAGCTTGAACGGTCAGAGTCCCTGTTCTCCCGGCGGAGAAGGGGCTCGTTTTTCGCTCACAGGAGATGCCGACCGGACGTCCCTTGTGGGCATTTTTCTTTATCAAATCCCCATTTTTCAAGGAAAGGAGGCCGCAAGATGGATGAACTGAACAACGGCTACGAGCCGGGCGAGGACGAGGCGCTGGAGGAGCTGATCCTGGACTATCTGGAGCTGGAGGCAGAGGATGATATCCTGCTGGAGGACGAGGTGCCGGAGCTGCCGGAGGAAGAGAGCGACAGTCTCTTCGAGGTCGTTCTGAAGCATTTCACCGACGATGACGAGCCCAGCGCCGAGGAGCTGGAAAAGCTGGAGGAGCTGACCCAGTCCGAGCAGATCGAGGATCTTCTGGAAAGCAAGCAGTACGCCAAGCTCCGCGACCTTCTGACGGAGATGGAGGCCCCGGATATTTACGCGCTGCTGGAGGATCTGACCGAGCGGCAGCAGTCCATCGTGTTCCGTCTGCTGCCCAAGGAACTGGCCGCCGAGACCTTCGTGGAGATGGACGGCGAGGTGCAGGAGATGCTGATCCACGGCTTCTCCGATACCGAGCTGCGCGAGGTGCTGGAGGAGCTGTATCTGGACGATACGGTGGACATCATCGAGGAGATGCCCGCCAACGTCGTCAAGCGCATCCTGCGCCAGTCCGACCCCGAGAGCCGCCGTGCCATCAACGAGCTGCTGCGCTATCCCAAGGATTCCGCCGGCTCCATCATGACACCGGAATATGTGGATCTGCCGGGTGATCTGACGGTGGCAGATGCCTTCAAGCGCATCCGCCGCATCGGCGTGGACCGTGAGACCATCTATATCTGCTATGTGACGGACGAGCACCGGCACCTGCTGGGTTATGTGTCCGTGCGCACCCTGCTCCTGGCCTCTGAGGACGACATCATCGAGGACATCATGGAGTCCGACACCATCTCGGTGGAGACCACCGCCGACCAGGAGGAGGCGGCCCGTGCCCTGAGCAAATACGGCTTCATGGCCATCCCCGTGGTGGACAAAGAGAATCGTCTCGTGGGCATCGTCACGGTGGACGACGCCATCGACGTCATCGAAGAGGAGACCACCGAGGATATCGAGAAGATGGCGGCTATCGTCCCCACGGACAAGCCCTATCTCCGCACCGGCATCTGGGAGACCTGCCGCGCCCGCTTCCCCTGGCTCATGATCCTGATGCTCTCCGCCACCTTCACCGGCATGATCATCTCCCATTTCGAGGCGGCGCTGGCCGCCTGCATCGTGCTGAATTCCTATATCCCCATGCTCACCGGCACCGGCGGCAACAGCGGCACCCAGGCCTCCGTTGCCGTGATCCGCGCCATCTCGCTGGACGAGGTGGAGTTTTCCGACCTGGCCTCCGTCATCTGGAAGGAGAGCCGCGTAGGGCTGCTCTGCGGGCTGGTGCTGGGCACGGTGAACTTCGGCAAGATGCTGCTGCTGGATCGTCTCATCCTCGCCAATCCCGAGGTGACGGTGACGGTGGCAGCCGTTGTCAGCCTGACGCTGGTGCTGGTGGTGTTCGCGGCAAAATTCGTGGGCTGCATGCTGCCGCTGCTGGCAAAAAAGCTGCATCTCGACCCTGCCGTCATGGCAAGTCCCTTCATCTCCACCATCGTGGATGCCGTTTCCCTGCTGATCTACTTCCGCTTTGCCCATCTGCTGCTGGGGCTCTGAAAACGGAGAGACGTTTCTTTACAAAAATGCCGCGGTACGCCGTACCGCGGTATATTTTTGCCCCGCCTGCACAAACTGAGGACGGCGAAAGCCCAATCTTTCTTGTAAAGGAGCGCCTCCTGATGAATCAGAACCCCAACACCGCCATCCACTGCACCGTGGATCAGTGCGCCCACCACTGCGGCACCAAGCAGTACTGCACCCTGCAGACCATTCAGATCGGCTCGCACGAGTGCGACCCCACCCGGCAGCAGTGTGTGGACTGCCAGAGCTTCCAGCACAAGTAAGCGCGGAGCGGGACGCCTGCAGCGGCCCGCTACATAAACGGCGGAAGGCGGGGCGGCGCATGGGCGGAAAACGATGGATACCTGTTCTGGCGGCGATGGCGGCAGGGGCGGTGAACGGTCTCTTCGGCGGAGGCGGCGGGATGCTGCTGCTTCCGCTGCTGGGGCGGGACAAGTCCCTGCAGGGCCACGCGCTCTTTGTCAATTCCCTTGCGGTCATGCTGCCTTTGTCGCTCGTGAGCCTCGGCGTCTCCGCCCTGTCCGGGCCACTGCCGCTCGCAGAGGCGCTGCCCTTTCTGCTGGGCGGCGCCGTGGGCGCGGTGATCGGCGGGCGCAGCTTCGGCCGGGTCAGCGTGAAGGCGCTGCGCCTGCTCTTTGCCGCCTTTCTCTGCTATGCCGGCGTGAGGTATCTGCTGTGAGGTTTCTGCTCTCCGCGCTCCTGGGCGCGGCAGCGGGCGTTCTCGCCGCCTGGGGCGTGGGCGGCGGCACGCTGCTGCTCCTCGCCATGACGCTGCTGCTGGACATGCCCCAGCGCACCGCCCAGAGCATCAACCTGCTCTTCTTCCTCCCCACGGCAGCCGTGGCC
>CAYPWQ010000046.1:0-6647 GCA_964414495.1 uncultured Oscillospiraceae bacterium | reverse complement strand
GACGCCCCGCCGCACCATGGCCATTGCCCAGCAGCTCTATGAGGGCGTGGACATCGCGGGCGAGGGCACCGTGGGTCTTATCACCTACATGCGAACCGACAGCCTGCGTATTTCCGACGAGGCCATGGCCGCTGCCAAGCAGTTCATCATGGGGCGCTACGGCGCAGCCTATGTGCCCACGCAGCCCCGCCGCTTCAAGGCGAAGAGCGGCGCACAGGATGCGCACGAGGCCATCCGTCCCAGCAATGTGGAGCTGACGCCGGAGCAGCTGAAATCCGACCTGACGCCGGAGCAGTACCGTCTGTACCGCCTGGTGTGGAGCCGCTTCGTTGCCTCCCAGATGGCCAACGCCGTCTATGACAGCGTGAGCGTGGAGATCGGCGCAGGGGAGCATGACTTCCGCGCCAGCGCCTCCCAGCTGAAATTCTCCGGCTATACCGCCGTGTACGAGGAGAGCCGCGACGACGAGCGCGAGGAGAAGGAGAGCGCTCTGCCCGCCCTGGTGGAGGGCGAGGTGGTGGAGCTGCGGCAGTTCCATCCCGAGCAGCACTTTACCCAGCCCCCCAGCCGCTATACCGACGCAACGCTGATCCGCGCCATGGAGGAGCAGGGCATTGGCCGCCCCTCCACTTATGCGCCCACGGTCAGCACCATTCTTGACCGCAACTATGTGAAAAAGAGCGGCAAATATCTCTGCATCACCAATCTGGGCCGCGCCGTGACGGAGTGGATGGAGCACTATTTCGCCGACATCGAGGATCTGAAATTCACTGCCAACATGGAGCAGCGTCTGGACGCGGTGGAAGAGGGCAGCGTGAAGTGGCAGGATGTGCTGCACGATTTCTATTACGGCGAGGGCGACGACAATTTCGAGGGCAGTCTGCAAAAGGCACTGGACGGCGACCGCATCAAGGTGGAAGACACCGTGAGCGAGGAGGTCTGCCCCGTCTGCGGCAAGAATCTGGTGGAGCGCGACGGGCGCTTCGGCATCTTCCTGGGCTGCCCCGGCTTCCCTGACTGCACCTTCACCATGCCTCTGGTGGAGGTCATGCCCGGGCGCTGCCCCAAGTGCGGCGGCCGTCTGATGAAGCGCACCGGCACCAGCCGCAGCACCGGCAAGCAGTTCACCTATTACTGCTGCGAATTTGCCAAGCTCAACGATCCCGCCGCACCCTGCGATTTCATGACCTGGGACGTGCCGGTGAAGGACGAGTGTCCCGCCTGCGGCAAGACCCTGTTCAAGCGCTCCGGCCGGGGCTTCAAGCGGCCCTACTGCGTAAACGAGAGCTGCGAGCGCTTCCTGCCGGAGGAGCAGCGTGGCTATCCGAAGAAAAAGACCGGGGACGGCGCGGAGGACGCGGAGGCGGCGGAGAAGAAGACCACCGCAAAGAAGTCTACGGCTAAGACCGCGGAGAAGAAGACCACCGCGAAGAAGTCTACGGCCAAGACCGCGGAGAAGAAGACCACCGCCAAGAAGTCCACGGCCAAGTCTGCGGAGAAGAAGACCACCGCGAAGAAGTCTACCGCCAAGTCTGCGGAGAAGAAGACCACCGCCAAGAAGTCTACCGCCAAATCTGCGGAGAAGGAGACCACCACAAAGAAGACCGCCGCCAGGAGCGGGAGCAGCGAAGAGTAAGGAAACGATATGAAAGTAACTGTCATCGGCGCGGGCCTTGCGGGCTCGGAATGCGCGTGGCAGCTGGCGCAGCGCGGCGTCGAGGTGACGCTGCTGGAGATGAAGCCCCTGCGCCGCACGCCCGCCCACCATACGGACGATTTTGCGGAGCTCTGCTGCTCCAACTCCCTGCGCAGCGACCAGCTGGAAAACGCGGTGGGTCTGCTGAAGGAGGAGCTGCGGCGGCTCGGCTCGCTGATCCTTGCCTGCGCGGATGAAACGCGGGTGGAGGCCGGCGGTGCGCTGGCCGTGGATCGGCACGGCTTTGCCCGCCGCGTGACGGAAGAGCTCCGCTCCCACCCGCTCATCACCGTGCGGGCGGAGGAGGTCACCGCCATCCCGGAGGGGAACGTGGTGGTGGCCAGCGGCCCCCTGACCTCAGACGCGCTGGCACAGGAGCTGCAGCGGCTCTTCGGCGACGGGACGGCCCTTCATTTTTATGATGCCGCCGCGCCCCTCGTCAGCACCGGCAGCATCGACATGGAGCGGGCCTGGTTCGCCTCCCGCTATGACAAGGGCACGGCGGACTACATCAACTGCCCCATGACGGAGGAGGAGTACGACATCTTCTGGCAGGCGCTCACCACCGCTGAGGAGGCGGAGGTGCACGGCTTTGAGGACCGCAAGGTCTTTGAGGGCTGCATGCCGGTGGAGGTCATGGCCCGCCGGGGCCGCGAGACCCTCTGCTATGGCCCGCTGAAGCCCCGGGGCCTGAAGGATCCCAAGACCGGGAAGGAGCCCTACGCCGTGGTGCAGCTGCGGCGGGACAACGCAGAGGGCACGGTCTACAATCTGGTGGGCTTCCAGACCCATCTGAAATTCCCGGAGCAGAAGCGGGTGTTCTCGCTGATCCCCGCGCTGCACGACGCGGAGTTCCTGCGCTACGGTGTGATGCACCGCAACACCTTTATGAACTCCCCCCAGCTGCTGGATCGCTATTACCGGCTGCGCAGCGACGAGCGCCTCTGCTTTGCCGGTCAGATGACCGGCGTGGAGGGCTATGTGGAGTCCGCGGCCAGCGGTTTTCTTGCGGGCGTGGAGCTGGCCCGCCGTCTGCGGGGCATGGCCCCGCTGGATCTGCCGCGTGAGACTGCCATCGGTGCATTGGCGCTGTATGCGGCGGAGGGCAGCTGCGGCGACTTCCAGCCCATGAACATCAATTTCGGCATCATGCCGCCCCTTGGCTATCGGGTCAAGGGCAAGAGAAATAAAAACGCCGTGCTGTCCCAGCGTTCGCTGGAGCTGCTGGAGCAGCGGAAGGAGGAGATCCTGCAATGAAGATCATCGTTGACGCCATGGGCGGCGACCACGCACCGGAGGCGGCCGTGCAGGGTGCGCTGCTGGCGCAGAAGACCTATGGCCATGAGATCCTGCTGGTGGGCCGGGAGGAGGAGATCCTGGCCGCCGCGGGCGGCAGCCTTCCCGCAGGCGTGAGCCTGCGCGACGCGCGGGAGGTGGTGGAGATCTGCGACGATCCGGCCACCGCCTTCAAGAAAAAGAAGGATTCCTCCCTCACCGTGGGCCTCACCCTGCTGCGGGACGGCGAGGGCGATGCCTTCGTCTCCGCCGGCAGCACCGGCGCGCTGCTGGCGGGCGCCACGCTCATCACCAAGCGCATCCGCGGCGTGCGGCGGGCCTGCATGGCTCCCGTCATTCCCACCGCCGCCGGCAGCGCCATTCTCTGTGACTGCGGCGCCAACGCCGAGTGCAGCGTGGAGTATCTGACGCAGTTCGCCCTCCTCGGCAGCTTTTATGCGAAGAAGGCTCTGGGACTGGAAACGCCCCGGGTGGGCCTGCTGAACATCGGGGCCGAGCCCAGCAAGGGCGACACGCTCCGCCGCGAGACCTATACGAAGCTCCAGGCGCTCCACGACAGCGGCGCGCTCTGCTTTGTGGGCAATGTGGAGCCCAAGGAGGCGCTCTTCGGCGGGGCGGATGTCATCGTGGCGGACGGCTTTTCCGGCAACGTGATGCTGAAGACCATGGAGGGCGTGGGCAGTTTCCTCGGCAAGGAGCTGAAGGCCATGTTCAAGAAGAGCCCCGTGACCATGCTCTCTGCCCTGCTTGTAAAGGGCGGACTCACGCAGTTCAAGGCGCGGCTCGACCCCAACCGGGTGGGCGGCACCGCCATTCTCGGCATTTCCCGCCCCGTCATCAAGGCCCACGGCTCCTCCAATGCCGAGGCCATCTGCAATGCCATCCGTCAGGCGGCGGAGACGGCGCAGGCCGATATCGCCGGTGAGATGACGAAAAATATCCACCTGCTGCGTCTGGAAAACGAAGATTAAGTATTGACAGTCCAAAAGGGATGTCGTATGATTTGGTAAGCGATTTGCAGCAAGTGAAAGGAGTCCTGAGAATGGAAGAAATTCTGAAAACCTTACAGACGATGATCGCAGAGCAGTTCGCTGTCAGTGCGGACGACGTGACCATGGAGACCAGCTTCGAGGACGATCTGGGCGCGGATTCCGTGGATCTCGTGGAGCTGGTCATGGCGCTGGAGGAGGCCTTCGAGGTGGAGGAAATCCCCGAGGAAGAGCTGTCCGGCATGAAGACCGTGGGCGACACCGTTCGTTATATCTACAACAAGACCAAGTAAATCCACAGGGACGCCCGACGGTCTGCGCGGGCGTTTCTTTGTCTGAGAATGCAAACGGAGGGAGTGGGAGAATGGAACTGCTGGAGCAGAAGCTGGGCTATCAATTTCACGACCGCGCGCTGCTGACGGCGGCGCTGATCCACAGCTCCTATGCCAACGAGCACCGCGGCGAGGGGATGGAGAGCAACGAGCGTCTGGAATTTCTGGGCGACAGTGTGCTGGGCTTTGTCACGGCGGAGTATCTCTTCGCCCGCCATCCGGACATGCCGGAGGGCGACCTGACCCGCATCCGTGCGGCCCTCGTGTGCGAGACGAGCCTGTACGAGGTGGCGCTGCGCGTGGGTCTCGGCGGCTATCTGCGCCTGGGCCGGGGCGAGGAGCAGGGCGGCGGACGGCGTCGTCCCTCCATTCTTGCCGACGCGACGGAGGCTCTGTTTGCGGCGGTCTATCTGGACGGCGGCATGGCGGCCGCCTCTGCGCTGATCCACCGCGTCCTGCTGGACTGCCAGAAGGAAGAGGTGGTGGAGGAAAAGCGCCGGGACTATAAGACCGCGCTGCAGGAGCTGGTGCAGCGCAGCGCCAACGGCGAGCTGCATTACCGCATGGTGCGGGAATACGGCCCGGATCACAACAAGACCTTTGTGGCGGAGGCGCTGGTGGACGGCAGGAGCGTCAGCACCGGCGAGGGCCGCAGCAAAAAGGAAGCGGAGCAGATGGCGGCAAAGGCCGCGCTGGAAAAGCTTCAGAAGCACGATTGAGCGGGAGGGCGGCAGAAGCCGCCCTCTTTTTGCCGAAAGCGCCCGTCAGACCCCATTTGACGGCGCGACATCCTCTATGGTATAATACCTTGATACGATAGTTTGCGGACGCAGAGCGCGGCTCTGCCGATCAGGGAAGGGAGAACATATGACTGTTTTGGAAGCCATCCTCATGGGTCTGGTGCAGGGCGTGGCGGAATTTCTGCCCATCTCCAGCTCGGGCCATCTTGCCATTGCCGAGCATCTGCTGAAGCTGGAGCTGGACGACGGCATCCTCTTCGACGTGCTGCTGCATCTTGGCACGCTGGTGGCGGTGTTCATCGCCTACTGGCAGGATGTGATGGACATGATCCGGGAGTTCTTTCTGGGTGTGCGGGATCTGGCGCGGCATTCCACGCCGAACCCCGTGCCGCCGGCGCGGCGGCTGGTGCTGCTCATCATCGTGGCCACGCTGCCGCTGTTCCTGATCCTGCCCATCAAGGATCGGGTGGAGAGTCTCTACGACAACATGTGGTTCATCGGCGGCGCGCTGATCGCAACGGGCTTTCTGCTGCGCCTCAGCGACCGGCACTGCCATGGCAAAAAGACGGAGAAGACCGCGACGCTCACCGATGCGCTGATCGTGGGTCTGGCCCAGGCCGTGGCCACCGTTCCCGGCATCTCCCGCAGCGGCATGACCATCACGGCGGGCTGCTTTGTGGGCTACGAGCGCCGCTTTGCCGTGCGCTTTGCCTTTCTCATGTCTCTGCCCGCCGTGCTGGGCGCCAATATCCTCAGCATCGCGGACGCGGCGGCGGAGGGCGTGGACTGGTCGCTGCTGCCCATGTACCTGGTGGGCATGGTGACGGCGGCGGTCTCCGGCTATTTCTGCATCCGCCTGCTCAATATGATCGCGCGCAAGGGCCGCTTCGGTGCCTTTGCCTATTACTGCTGGATCGTGGGCGCAGCGGTGCTGCTGCTCACCGCCTTTGGTTAAGGCGGAAAAGGAGGGATCTGCTTGGCAGAAGCAAAACGAAAGACGACCGCCTCGGGGAAGCGCGCCGCGCCATCCCGCAGCGGCGGCAAAAAGAAGCAGCCGGAGAAGCGCCCCATCCGCCGGGAGGTGGGGGGTCTTGTGTGTCTGCTGTTGGCGCTCTGCGTGGGCGTGAGCTACTTCACCAGCGAGGACGCCATCCTGATCCATGCCCTCAGCGTGGGCCTGAAGGGTCTGCTGGGCTATGGCTATTGGCTGATGCTGGCGGCGCTGGGGCTTGCCAGCTGGGTGCTGCTGCTGCATAAGGGCCGCCCCGTGAGCTGGGGCGTGGCCGGTGCGCTGCTGGCGCCGGTGTTCTTTTCCGCCATCTGGCATCTGATCTTCTGCGGACTGGAATTTCCTTCCGCCGTGGGAGCTCTGCCGAAGCTCTGGGAGAGCGGCGGCACCATGCAGAGCGGCGGCGTGCTGGCAGGCGCGCTGGCCATCGGATTTCACGCCGTTCTTGGAACGGTGGCCAGCGTCATCATCTTTGCCGTGCTGCTCATGGCGGCGCTCATGGCGGCGCTGCGTCTCAGCCCCACGGAGCTGAAGCGCCGCTGGGAGGAGCGGGAGCGTCTGGAATACGAGGAATATGAGGACGAG
>CAYPWQ010000045.1:0-6748 GCA_964414495.1 uncultured Oscillospiraceae bacterium | reverse complement strand
GATTTCCGCGCCTGCGGCCAGAACCAGCACATCGCTGAGTCCAACGGCATCAACGTGGACCGCACCCGCATCATTGCCACCATCATCTCCACGGTGCTGGCGGCCTGGGGCATGATCATCTATCTGCAGAACATCGGTACCCTGAACGTCTACACCGCGCACTCCCAGATCGGCTTCTTTGCCGTGGCGGCCGTGCTGGTGGGCGGTGCCTCCGTCACGAAGGCCACCGTCTCTCAGGCTCTCATGGGCACGCTGCTGTTCCAGTCCATGTTCATCCTCAGCCCCGAGATCGGTCAGGCTGTGTTCGGTCAGGCCATCCTGGGCGAGTACTTCCGTACCTTCATGGTGTACGGCGTCATCGGTCTGTCCCTGGGCCTGTACGTCTGGAAGGCCTACAAGAAGGGCAAGCTCAAGCTGGACGATCCTGCAGAATAAGCGGCGATCGGCCCCGGGACTGTTTTCAAAAAAACGAACGGAAGGGGCCGCAGGAATGCGGCCCCTTTTTGTATGAAACAAAAGAAAGGATACGAGTATGCGAACCGAATACATCAAGAGACTGACGGACATGATGGATGTGGACGCCGTGCTGATCTCCCCGTCCGAGGATCTGCGCTTCTTCACCGGCTTCTCCCCCATGCAGTGCGAGCGCTTCCAGGCGCTGTTCATCAAGAAGGACGGCGGCTATTTCTATCTCTGCAACGTGCTGTACCGCGACGAGATCAACGCCGCCATGCCGGACTGCCCCTGCTATACCTGGCATGACAACGAGGGTATGGACAAGGTCTATGCCATCCTGCGGGAGCAGGGCCTTGCGGGGAAGACCATTGCCGTGAACTCCTCGGCGCAGGCCTTCAACGTGCTGGATATCGCCGAGAACTGCGATATCCGCCTTGTCAACGGCAAGCCTCTGCTGGAGGAGGTCCGCATCCGCAAGAGCCACGAGGAGCTGGAGCGGATGCGCCGCAGCGCTGCCGTGGCAGACAGCGTGTTTGAGGTGGTCTGCGGCATGATCCGCCCGGGCATCACCGAGGGCGACATCCGCGAT
This sequence comes from uncultured Oscillospiraceae bacterium, assembly GCA_964414495.1. Classification (GTDB taxonomy): domain Bacteria; phylum Bacillota; class Clostridia; order Oscillospirales; family Oscillospiraceae; genus RGIG5472. The sequence goes on along the minus strand of CAYPWQ010000045.1, from coordinate 5,703 downwards.
GTGATCTGCGGCACCATGGAAAAGCAGGGCGGCGTGGATTTCGACTGCATCGTGGCCTCCGGCCCCAACGGTGCCTATGGACATTACAACAGCTATGACCGCGTGATCCAGGAGGGTGACTGCATCGTGCTGGACTGGGGCTGCAAGCTGGAGGAGATGACCTCCGACATGAGCCGTACGGTCTTTGTGGGCAGCATCACCGACGAGCAGCGCCGCATCTACGAGCTGGTGGATCGCGCGCAGCTGGCGGGCGAGGCCGCGGCCAAGGAGGGAGCCTGGATCCCCGACATCGACGTGGCCGCCCGCGAGATCCTGGCCGCCACGGAGTATCATGACACGCTCCCCAACCGCGTGGGCCACGGCATCGGCTATTCCGTCCACGAGGGCCCCTATCTGACCCAGATCAACAAGCGCCGTCTGGAGCGGGGCATGTGCTTCTCCATCGAGCCCGGTGTGTATCTCCCCGGCCGCTTTGGTATGCGCATCGAGAACATCGTCTGCATCAACGAGGATGGCGAGACGGAGGTCCTGAACAAGGCCGACCGCAGCCTGCGCGTGCTGGACTGGTGGAAGAAGTAAACGACTGAAGGAACAAAGAAGGACTCCGGCGAGAGCCGGAGTCCTTCTCTTTTTTGCCGAAAAATGCCGCACCGCGCTCGCGGGGCGCACCGCGCGAAAAATGCGACCCCGCTTGCTGCCTCCGCGTCTGGTGCGGCGGGGCGGCTTTGCCGCTCACTCTGCCATGCGGGCGATGGCGCGGGCGTAGATCTTTGCCGCGCTGAGCAGCTCCTCGCGGGAGATGAACTCGTCCGCCTGATGCGCCCGGGCGGGCTCACCGTAGGGTTCCGGGCCGAAGGCCAGGAAATTGGGCATGACCTTGGCATAGGTGCCGCCGCCGATGATGATGGGGTCGGCCATGTTGCCCGTGACCTCGCGGTAGCTCGTGAGCAGCTTGCCCGCCAGGGGGTGATCCCCGCCGAGATAGAGGGGATCCTGCGCCCCGTGGGAGGTGAAGGTAAAGCCCTCTTTTTCCGCCAGAGCGGTGAGAATGGCGATATACTTCTCCTTGCGGTCGGTCAGGCGGAAGCGCATGTCGCAGATGAGAGAGAAGCCGGTCTCCGTGAAATGGCAGACCGTGGGCGCGTGGGTGGTGCGGGAGAGCTCGTCCTCCCCCGCCACGCCGAAGCCCGCGCCGTGGCAGTCGTCCGCCGTGAGACGGGCGAGGGTGTTCACCGCTGCTTTCGCGGCGGCGGGGCCGAAGGAAAGACCCGCAAGGCAGCGCAGGAGCTTCGTCAGGGCGTTGTCGCCCTCCTCAGGGGTGGAGCCATGAGCGGCGACGCCCACGGCGCTGATCCGCGTCTCGTTCCCGCTGCGGACGGCGCGGATGCCCTCCGCCTCGGGCAGTGGCCCATCGTAGTCCCGCAGCACGGCCTCGGCCTTGGCCGGGATCACGTTGGCGGCAGCGCCGCAGTCGAGACACGTGAGCCGCGCCCCATTTTCCGCCTTTTCCCAGGCGGCGGAGAGCTCATAGTGCAGGATGCCCTTTTCGCCCACGATCAGGGGCCACTCTGCGTCCGGCGTGAAGCCGCAGCTGGGGGGCGGGCAGCACTTGAGATAGTGCTCCATGCAGGCCATGCCCGTCTCCTCGTTGCAGCCGAAGAGGAAGCGCACGGTCTTCGTGAGGGGGATGCCGGCCTCCACCAGCGCCTTCGCGCCATAGAGCGCCGCCACCATGGGGCCCTTGTCGTCCAGCGTGCCGCGGCCATAGATGCGGCCGTCCACGGTCTCCGAGCAGTAGGGGGGATGGCTCCAGTCCGCGGCGTCCGCGGGCACCACGTCCAGATGACCCAGCACGCCCACCTGCTCTGCCGACGCGCCGACGAGGTCGGCATAGCCGCAGTAGCCATCCAGATCGCAGGTCTCAAGCCCCATGTCCCGGCAGACGGCAAGAGCCTCCTTCAGCGCCCGCTGCACCTCGCGCCCGAAGGGAGCGCCCTCACCTGCCGCCGGGGCCTCCACCGAGGGGATGTCCACCAGCGTTTTCACATCGCGCTCCATCGCGGGCAGAGACTGCTCCAGCAGCGCGTCCACTTTCGTAAAATCCATGGTCCGACTCCTTTCCGCAGGCGGCAAAGCGGCGCTTTGCCGCCGGTTTTTCTACGCTTATTAAAGCACAGCAGCGAAAAAAGGTCAACACCGCCCCGGTCTTGCGGCGGAGCCGAAAGCGCGGGGATGCTCCGTGTTATTCCCATTTGCCGTTATTTTCTTCCCACCATTCCGGGAAAGACGGGTCATTGGGAGACCGGGTCAGATAAGTTGGAAACACGATAGCACCAACCTCAGACTCTGACTTAACAAACGGCTTAAACGAATGCGCAGCATATCCGAGATATAAAAATTTCAGGATCACATCCTTTTCGCGGGTCCATGCATTCCCCACATAATTCTTCGCAACTGAATCGGGAGTATAAAAAAGACCGGGTATCACTGGTTCCTTCCTGCGATGATTTCTATGGCAATTATATCTATAAAATTGCAAAGATGTAATCCCGGCAGGAGATCCGGAGCTGCATTTTTCGCACGATCGATGGACGCAGCTTGAAAACGCACGCGCTTTGCGGGCGACGGCGGCGCGTCACAGCAGCAGGCTCAGCGCCGCGAGAGCGCCGCTGAGGGCGGCGTGGAGCGCCTTGCCCCGGAGATACCAGCGCCCGCTGAGTCCCGCCGGAAGAAAGAAGGCCATGGTCTGCGTGTGGACAGAGAGCCCGCCGAAGCCCGTCAGCACGGCGGCAAGGACGAAGTCCCGCCCGCTGCCGCCAAGGGCCGCCGCGCCGGTGAAGAGTTCCATCAGACCCAGCAGGGCGCTGCCGCCGAAAATTTGCTTCACTGGCCGCAGCAGCACGGCAAAGAGGATCACAAAGGCGGCCACACTCAGAAAGGCGCTGAGGCCGCTCTGCACCGCGCCCGTAAAGGCGAGGGGCAGGGGCGTCTCCGCAGCCGCCGGACGGCGGGAGAGCGGGGGCCTGCGCCGCGGGCGCAGCAGGATGCCCGTCAGCAGCGCCGCCAGCACATGGATCAGATAGAGCCGCGCCCCGGCGAGGACGCTGCCAAAGCGCTCTGCGCCGAGATAGGACAGGAAAAACGCGGGGCCGCAGTTGTTGCAGAAGGCGAGAAGGCGCTCTGCCTCCTCCCGGGAGCAGAGACGGCGGCTGTACAGTTCGCTCACTGCCCGCCCACCCGTGGGATAGCCGCCCACGAGCCCCAGCGCCAGCGCCCCGGCTCCCGCGCCGCCGAGGTGAAAGAGCGTGCCCATCAGCGGCTCCAGCAGCCGTCCCAGCGCGTCGGAAAGCCCCAGCGCCGGCAGCAGCGAGCTCAGCACAAAAAAGGGAAAGAGGGAGGGCAGCACCGAATCGACGGCCAGCGTCAGCCCCTCCTGCACCGCCTGCCGCGCCTGTTCCGGCCAGCGCAGCAGCGCCGCGCCGCAGCCCAGCGCCAGTGCCAGCGCCATGCCCCGCAGCAGCTTCATGCCCCATCACCTCCTGTCTACGCTATGCGCCGCCGCCGGGAAGAATGCAGGCAAGTTCCGCCCCGCCGCGGCATAGAGTGATGGGACGAAGGGAGGCGGGAGCGGTGGAGCTGCGGCGACGGGGAAAGGATGCGCTGGCCCGCTGCGCCGATGCGCTGGAGCTTCCGGCGGATCTGGTGGCGGGACTGAGCCGGGTGGAGCTGGTGGGCGACCGGGAGGCCTGTGTGATCCGCCACAGGGGACTGCTGGCCTACAGCGAGCAGGAGATCGATGTGAACGCCGACGGCTTTCTCGTCCGCATCACGGGGGAGCATTTGCAGCTGCTGGTCATGACGGAGGAGGAGCTGCGCATCGGCGGCCGCATCCACAAGGCGGAGCTGCTGCGGTGAGGAGGGAAGAGCCATGCTGATGGAACGGGCGCTGCATCTGGCGGCGGGCAAGGTGCGCATCGCCGTGCGCGGGCCCTTCCCCGCCCGCATCCTGAATCTCATGAGCAGCCGGGGGCTGTCCTTCTGGGCTTTGCAGTGGGATGCCGCCGGGGGCTTTCGCTGTACGCTCTCCCGCCGGGACTATGGCCGCCTCCGCCGGCTGACGGAGGGACTGGACTGCGAGATCACCGTGGAGCGGCGGCAGGGCGCGCCCTATTTCGCCCGGCGGCTGCGCCGCCGGGTGGTGCTGAGTCTGACACTTGCCCTGGCGACGGCGGCGCTGGCTCTGGGGTCGTTCTGCGTCTGGGACATCGAGATCGAGGGCGAGACCGACCTGAGCGACGAGGAGATCCTGCGGACGCTGCAGAAATACGGCGTGGGCATCGGCAGCTTCTGCCGGGACATCGACCAGGAATGGCTCAGAAATCATGTGCTGCTGGAGCTGGACGAGCTCAGCTGGATCACGGTGAACATCCGGGGCTTCCGGGCCCAGGTGCAGGTGCGTCCCCGGACGCCCAAGCCGGAGATCGCGGACGAGCGGACGCCGGTGAACATCGTGGCGCGGCGGGGCGGTGTCATTCGGAAGGTGGAGGCGCTGGTGGGCGAGGCGGTGGTGCTGCCGGGAAGCACGGTAAAGGCGGGGGATCTGCTCATCAGCGGCATCTCTGACCGGGGCGGGCAGCAGGTGGAGCTGCTGCCTGCCCGGGGAAGGGTGGAGGCCAGAACGTGGTATACCCTCTCCGCGTCGCTGCCTCTCGCGGTGCGGGAAAAGCGCCCGCTGGAGGAGAAAACGTCCCTGTCCCTGATCCTGGGCCGAAGACGGATAAAAATTTACGGAAGCAGTAGATATGCGGGGGCGGAGTATGATAAAATAACAGAAAGAACGAAGTGGGAGCTGTTTGGCCTGCTGCCCCTGCCCATCACCACGGTGAAGGAGACCTTCCGCTTTTACGACACGGCGGAGGCGACGCGCAGCGCCGCGGCGGCAAAGGCCGAGGGCGAGGCGCTGCTGCGGCGCTATCTCGAGTCCCTGCTGCCGGAGGGCGGCGAGGTGCTGGCCGCCGTGACAGCGGCGGAGGAGCACGGCGGCCGCCTGAGCGTGACGCTGCGGGCGGAATGCCGGGAGCAGATCGGAGAAACGGCGGTGATCCCACAAAGTGCCGGAAACACAGAGGAGAATGCAGATGGAACAGCGCATTGAGATCGAACGGATGGAGGAAGCCGTCAGTATCTTCGGCTCCTTCGACGAAAATATCCGCCTGCTGGAGCAGGAGCTCCATGTACAGGTCACGAGCCGCGAGGGCGAGCTGGTGATCCGCGGCGACGTGGAGGACACCATGCAGGCCGAGCGGGCGATCCGGGCCCTGCTGACGCTGGCAGGCAAGGGCGAGACCATCAGCGAGCAGCACGTGCGCTACGTGCTGGGACTGGTGCACAGCGGACAGGAGGGGCGCATCTCTGAGCTGACGAAGGATGTGATCTGCATCAGCGCAAAGGGCCGCCCCGTGAAGCCCAAGACCATCGGGCAGAAGCAGTATGTAGAGTCCATCCTGCGCAACACCGTCACCATCGGCGTGGGCCCCGCCGGTACGGGCACGACCTATCTCGCCGTGGCGGCAGCGGTGGCGGCCTTCCGGGAGAAGCAGATCAACCGCATCATCCTGACCCGTCCCGCCGTGGAGGCGGGCGAGCGGCTGGGCTTTCTGCCCGGCGATCTGCAGAGCAAGGTGGATCCCTATCTCCGCCCGC
>CAYPWQ010000044.1:0-6887 GCA_964414495.1 uncultured Oscillospiraceae bacterium | reverse complement strand
CTGACGGCGCTCTCCGGCGCGCCCACCATCCTCGGCGCACTGCTGGGCTATCTCATCGGCGACATGGGTCTGATGGGTCTGGCGCTGAGTCTGGGCTTTGCCAGCGGCGCCATGCTGTATGTGGTCTTCGGCGAGATCGTGCCTCAGGCCATCCTCATGTATCACAGCAAGCTCCCCGCCTTCTCCGTCATCTTCGGCATGCTGGTGGGCCTGCTCATCATCTATGCGTGATCACTTCATACAGACAGAAAAACCGCCCCGGTGGGGCGGTTTTTTTACTGCGCGTCGATCTTTTCCTTCAATTCGTTCAGATAGACCCAGCGCTCGGTCTTTTCCTCCAGCTGCGCCTCCAGCTCCTCCTGCTGCATTTGCAGCTGCTGCAGCTGCACATAGTCGCTGCCGCAGCGCTCCTGCGCGGCGGCGCAGTCCTTCAGCTGCTGCTCCAGCGCCGCGATATCGTCGTCGATGGTCTCGAACTCCCGCTGCTCCTTAAAGGAGAATTTCAGCTTCTGCTGGCGGGGACGCTCCTGCTTCGGGCGGGGCTTTTCCTCCGCCGCGGCAAGGGCCTTTTCCTCCTCCCGGCGCTTGGCCTGCCAATCCGACCAGTTCCCCGTGAAGGGCTGCACGCTGCCGCCGCCCCGCAGCTCGAAGATGGACTCAGCCAGCTTGTCCAGGAAAAAGCGGTCGTGGGACACCATGAGGATGGGGCCGGGAAAGCCCTGTAAATAATCCTCCAGAATGGAGAGGGTCATGACATCCAGATCGTTGGTGGGCTCGTCCAGCAGCAGCACATTGGGCGCGGCCATGAGGACGGAGAGCAGATAGAGCCGCCGCCGTTCGCCGCCGGAGAGCCGTCCGATGGGCACGGACTGCAGATCACTGGGGAACAGGAAGCGCTCCATCATCTGCTTGGCGGTGAAGGTACCCTCGGCGGTGCGGATCTCGTCGGAGATGTCGTGGATGAAGTCATAGACCCGCTGGTCGGGATCCAGCTCCCGCCCCTCCTGCGAGAAGTGCCCCAGTTTCACCGTGGCGCCCCGCTCCACCGTGCCGCTGTCGGGCGCGAGCTCCCCGGCGATCAGGCGCAGCAGGGTGGATTTGCCTGCGCCGTTGCGCCCCACGATGCCGATGCGGTCGCCGCGGCGGAGATGATAGGTAAAGTCCCGCAGCACGGTCTGGCCGTCGAAGGACTTGCTCACATGCTCCAGCTCGATGAGCTTGCGTCCCAGGCGGCTGGACGCGGCGGTCAGCTGCACGGTGTCGTCGTATTCCGGGGCCTCCTGCTCCAGCAGCGCCTCGTAGCGCTGGATGCGCTCTTTGGACTTGGTGCTGCGGGCCTTGCAGCCCCGCATGATCCACTCCCGCTCCACCCGCAGGATGGACTGGCGCTTGCGTTCGCCCGCCTCCGCCATCTCCGCGCGCTGCTCCTTCAGCTCCAGATAGCGGGAGTAATTGGCCTCGTAATGATACAGCGACCCCCGCGAAAGCTCAGTGATGTGGTTCACCACCCGCTCCAGAAAATAGCGGTCGTGCGTCACCATGACGAGCCCGCCCCGGAAGCGGCGCAGCCGCTCCTCCAGCCAGGACACCATCTCGCTGTCGAGATGGTTCGTGGGCTCGTCCAGGATCAGCACATCCGCCGGATGGATCAGCGCCGCAGCGAGAGCCACGCGCTTGCGCTGGCCGCCGGAGAGCGTCCCCACCTTCCGGGTGAAGTCCGTGATGCCGAGGCGGGTCAGCATGGACTTTGCCTCGTATTCGTTCAGGGCGCGGAACTCCGCCGGGAAGTGAAGGAACACCTGCTCCAGCACCGTGGCATTCTCCTCCATGGGGGGATTCTGGGGCAGGAAGCTCACCTGCACGTTGGGGTCGCGCTTCACGCGGCCCTCGTCCGGCTCTGCCATGCCGGCCAGCACCTTCAGAAAAGTGGACTTCCCCGTGCCGTTGATGCCGATGATGCCGGTCCTGTCCCCCTCGTTCAGATAGAAATCCACCTCCTTCAGCAGCTGTCGGCTGCCGAAATTGATGGAAAGGTGTTCCGCAGAAAGCAGCATAGTTCCTCCCTCCCGCGCCATCGGGCGCGGCGTTCCGTTTCATTTTTCCCTGACAGTGTACCACGCAGGGTTCCGTTTTTCCAGTGCGGCGGCGTACTTTTCCGCCGCAGGGCAAAAAACGCCGGAGACAAAGGTCTCCGGCGTCGGCAGTATCCGTATCTCAGCTGTCGGTGCGGTTGCGCCACTCCAGCTCCTGCTCCAGCTCGAACTTCAGGCGCTTGTTCTCCTCCACCAGCTCGTCGTAATGACGGCTCTGGACATAGTACTTCACGAAGGAGAAGGTGGCCTCCTGCAGCTCTTCCTCCGTGTAGTCATAGGTCAGGGTGCCGCTCTTGCGGCGCAGGCCGTGGACATCGATGACCACCAGACGGCGGTGCTGCTCGGAGAGCTGGAACAGCTTCAGCGTTTCGGGCAGCTCCAGACCCAGACCGCAGGTCTCATTCACGCGCTCCAGCAGGGGGCGCTGCTCGGGCTTGGCAGAGACGATGACGCCATGCTCGGCAAACAGACGCTTGAGGTAATCCATGGAGACCTGTTCGCGGGTGATGGTGCCCTTGCCGATGCCGGTGAGCATGGTGTTGGACAGGTTCAGGCAAACGTAGACTTCTTCGCCGGTCTTGGGATAGTTCATGAAAATGCCCTCCTTCTAAAATACACCAGGTGGATTGGTTGGCAACAGTTTATCACACTGTCTGCCGGATTGCAAGTGCTGCGGAAAAAGCGCCCCGGAATGATCCGGAGACGCGGCGCCTTCCTTTTTATTGCAGACCCTCCGGGATGGAATCATCCTGCTCCACCCAGTCGCTGACGTTCACGATCTCATATTCCTCCGGCGTGCGGCGGATGATGACCCGACTCAGCCCCGCATTGATGACGAGGCGGCGGCACATGGCGCAGGAGGTGGCATCGCGCAGCAGCTCACCCGTGCTGGCGTCGCGCCCCACCAGATAGATGTCGCCCCCCACCATGTCCCGCCGGGAGGCGGAGATGATGGCGTTGGCCTCGGCGTGGACGCTGCGGCAGAGCTCGTAGCGCTCGCCCCGGGGGATCTTCATGGCCTCGCGCGTGCAGAAGCCCAGATCCACGCAGTTCTTCCTGCCCCGCGGCGCGCCGTTGTAGCCGGTGGAGATGATCTCGTCGTTCTTCACGATGATGGCACCATAGACCCGGCGCAGACAGGTGGCGCGCTCCAGCACCGTTTCCGCGATGTCCAGATAGTAATTGATCTTACTGCTGCGTTCCATAGGCGACCTCCCCATTTTTTCTCAGTATAGCGAAGGTTTTTTCAAATTGCAACGGAAAAGCGCCCTGTTTTGCTGTTTTTTCTCCGCTTTTTGCGGGAAAATGCCCCGCGGGACATGCGCCGCCGCTTTCCCCGGCCCTTCCGCCGTCCGGCGGCGCTCCCCGGCCTTTACAGGGGAAAGGGCGCGTGCTATAATGACCTTTGATAATAGGAAAGTATTCGCTTTTTCCAAGGAGTAATTACATTATGAGCTACAAGCGCATCCTTACCATTCAGGACATCTCCTGCATCGGCCAGTGTTCTCTCACCGTGGCGCTGCCCATCCTCTCCGCCTGCGGAGTGGAGACGGGCATCCTGCCCTCCGCCGTGCTGTCCACCCATACGGGGGGCTTCACGGGCTATACCTTCCGCGACCTGACGGACGACATCCCCGCCATCGCCGCCCACTGGAAGAAAGAAGGTATCCGCTTCGACGCGTTCTACACCGGCTATCTCGGCAGTGCGCGGCAGATCGCCTATGTGAAGGAGATCTTCGGGACCCTCGGCAAGCCCGGTGCCATCGCCATCGTGGATCCCGCCATGGCGGATTTCGGGCGGCTGTACGCCGGCTTTGACGAGAGCTTTGTGAAGGAGATGACCTCACTCTGCGCCGCGGCAGACGTGATCCTGCCCAATCTGACGGAGGCCTGCCTCATGACCGGCACGCCCTACCGCGAGGAGGTGGACGAGGCGTTTATCGATCTGCTGCTGCAAAAGCTCACCGCTCTCGGGGCAAAGACCGTGATCCTCACGGGCATCGGCTTCCGCCCGGACGAGACCGGCGTCATGGTCTTCAGCGGCGGGGAAAAGCGGCACTATGTCCACAAGCGCATCGCCCGGGGCTGCCACGGCACGGGGGATGTGTTCGCCTCCGCCTTCACCGGCGCGGTGCTGCGGGGACGGGATTATTACGACGCCGCCCGCATCGCCGCGGACTTCACCCTGCGCTGCATCGAGAATACCCTCTCGGACGAGGGACACTGGTACGGCGTGGATTTCGAGTCCGTGCTGCCGGAGCTGCTGCGCGGGCTGGAGAGCTGAGACGCATCCCGGCAGAATTTCCCCATTTTTTCGCTTCCCCGCGTCAGATTTTCTCCCCTTTTGCGAGAAGGAGGGGTAGAGGCCCCTCAGTTTTGGAACCGCCGCAGACGGCGGGAAAGGAGAACGCGATGAAAAGAATGAAAGACCTGTCGGCCCTGCTGCTGTGCCTAGTGCTGACCATAAGCCTGCTGACCGGCTGCGGCGCAGGCCGGGATGCGTCGGCCAGCGAGAGCGCCGACGAGAACTTCGACTACTTCGGCGAGAGCGAGACCGTCTCTGACAGCTTTAACGGCGCGGTGGAGGACAGCGGCGCTTTCAGCGCCGGCGGTGCGGAAACGGGCAGCATCGTCAGCACCGACCCCACGGAGAAGATGGTCTACACCGCCGAGGTCTATGCCCAGACTCTCGACTATGACGCGGCGATCACGGCGCTGAAGGCCGCGGTATCCGCCGCCGGCGGCTACATTGAGAATTACAGCGTAAGCAACGGCGGCTCGTACTATTCCAGCAGCGATTACGAGGGCGGCGGCCGCCGCAGCGCGGACTACACCATCCGCGTCCCCGCGGCGCAGTTCGAGAGCTTCCTCTCCGGCATCGCGGCGGAGTTCAATGTCATCGATCAGAACCTCTATTCCGAAAATGTCACGCTGCAATATGTGGATCTAGAATCCCGCATCAGGAGCCTGACCACCCAGCAGGAGCGTCTGCTGGAGCTGCTGGGCGAGGCAGAGGATCTGGATCAGATCCTGGCCATCGAAAACCAGCTCACCGAGACCCGGGGCGAGATCGAGAGCCTCACCTCCTCCCTGCGGGTGCTGGAGAGCCGCGTGAGCTATTCCACCGTCTCGCTCCACATCAGCGAGACCACCGTCTATACCCCCGGCGCTCAGGCGAGCTTCGGCCAGCGCCTGCTGCGCTCCTTCGGCAGCAGCTGGGAGGATCTGGTGGACAGCGGGCGGGATCTTGCGCTGTATCTCGCCTCGAACTTCCTGCAGCTGCTCATCGCGGCGGCGGTGCTCTATCTTATCTGGCGCGTACTGCGCCGCAAGGGAGTCCACCTGCCGAAGCTGCGCCGCCGGAAGAAGCAGGCGGAGCAGCCCAAGGACGGAGATCAGACATGAGCGAAACGGCACAGACACTTCACATCATCGCCCGCATCCGCAGCGACTTTGCCTCGAAATTCGGCATTCCCCGACAGAGCGGCGTGGTGGAGAGCCTGACGGCGCGGGTGGTCTTTGAGCCGGAATACCGCGTGAGCGAGGCGCTGCGCGGACTGGAGGAGTTTTCCCACCTCTGGCTCATCTGGGAATTTTCCGAGGCAAAGCGGGAGAGCTGGAGCCCCACGGTGCGCCCGCCCCGGCTGGGCGGCAACGAGCGCGTGGGCGTGTTCGCCACCCGCTCTCCCTTCCGGCCCAATCCCATCGGGCTTTCCTGCGTCCGGCTGCTCGGCATCGAGCACACGGCACAGGAGGGCGACGTGCTGCTGGTGGCGGGAGCCGATCTCATGGACGGCACGCCCATCTATGACATCAAGCCCTACATCCCCTATGCCGACGCCCATCCGGAGGCCGCCGCCGGCTTCACCGCGCGGCCCTGGAAGGAGCGGCTCACCGTCCACTGTGACGAGGTGCTGCTGAACGTGCTGCCGGAGAATAAGCGGCAGGCGCTGCTGGACGTGCTGGCGGAGGATCCCCGTCCCTCCTATCAGTCGGATGCGGAACGGGTCTATGGCTTCGTCTTTGCGGGGCATGAGGTGCGCTTTTCCGTGAGCGATCGCGTGCTCACCGTGCGGGCCGTGGAGGAAAAGGCATGAAAAGAAACGTCCTGCTTTCCGTGGCGCTGACGGCGCTGCTGCTCCTTGCGGGCTGCGGCTGGGGCGACACGTTCGAGCTGACCTTCACGATCCCCGCAGGGAACGAAGACACCGTGGTCTATGCGGAGGAGCTGATCGTCCCGCAGTCGAAGACCCTGACGGTGATCCCCGCGGATGACACGCCCGCAGGCGAGCTGTGGATCGAGAGCGTCTATGCGAAGGATGAGGGCTGCTATGACGGAGCGTATCCCCTCACCGCCGGATCACCCGTGAAGCTGCGCGCGGAAAGGGACGGCTGCTTCCGTCTCGGCGTGTGCGTCCCAAACCCGATGGCAGAGGACATCACCGTGACGCTGACGGCGAAAAACGTGATCCTGATCGTCAGCTGCTCATAGCGGCGCGGACAGCGAAGTGCAAACCGCAGGCGGCCCATCTGCATGGATGGGCCGCCTGTTTTTGCGGCGGCGGCAGGCCGCTTTTTCTGTTGCCTTTTCCGCCGCCGGGGATTACAATAAAACGGAGACCGGGAGGGGATATCATGCACTATACCTACATCGTCCGCTGCGCGGACGGCTCGCTTTACACCGGCTGGACCACCGATCTGGCCCGCCGCGTCGCCGCCCACAACGCGGGCAGCGGCGCGAAATACACCCGCTCCCGCCGCCCGGTGACACCGGTCTATCATGAGTGCTTCGCC
>CAYPWQ010000043.1:0-7028 GCA_964414495.1 uncultured Oscillospiraceae bacterium | reverse complement strand
TCTCCAGATACTGACTGCTCCAGGGGCAGGCATCGTAGCGGCGGATCATGTCGTCCCCCTCCACGGTGTCATGTATGCTCTGGGGGAAATTCTCTGCCTTCGCCTCGTCGGTGTACATCCACTCGCCATAGGAGCAGTAGGTGCCGATGGTCAGGGGCTTGCCATCGCGGATGGCGCGCTGGGCCATGCGGCCGCCCCGCTGCTCCGCATAGCGGCGGGAAGCATAGAGAAACGCATCCTGCCAGCCGGCGGGCTGCTTTTCCTTCAGGATGCGGTAAAAGGTTGCGGAGATAAAGGCGTGATGTCTTTCGGTGAATGCCATGGTGACAGCTCCTTTCCAAAATCGGGGCGGCGGCCCCGTTCCTTTCGGGTGATGGCTTTATCATAGCACAGTTTGCCGGAAACGCAAAGGAAAAACGGACAGGCTCATGAAAGCCTGTCCGCTTTTCCATATGACACATGTAAAAATCGATCAAGCCGTTTTCTGCCGCGACCTGTGCGTGGCAGGAAACGCCTCTTGCGGAGCGAGCGTCGAATGACCCGCTATCGGCGGGTCTCTAAGGCGCAGAGCGCAGCGCGCTCCGTCTGGAAAGTCCCTTTTCAAGATAAATGTTGTTGAACTGATCCGCAAATAAGAGGCAATCATCATAAATAATTCCGCAACCAGCACCCGTATGCCCCTGATGAATCAAGCCACATCGGAGTTTGATTTCCAATCAGCAGCAACAATTATCTTAAATGGGAGAAAAATTTTGAAAAATGTGTGAGATTTGAATTCAAAAGTTGTATATACAGGTGAAGGGGTAAAACCGAAAGCGAGGTGAGAACTGATGTGGATGACGCGAAGATCGTCCAGTTATACTGGGATAGGAATGAACAGGCAATCCCTGCTACCGCTGATAAGTACGGCAACTACTGTACCTCAATTGCCAAAAACATACTGGGTAACCGTGAAGACGCAGAGGAATGTGTGAACGATACATACTTGAACGCATGGAACTCCATACCACCGAATAGGCCAAGTATTCTGTCTGCATTCCTTGGGAAAATAGTCCGAAACTTATCGTTTAACCGATACAAGCACAATACTGCCGACAAACGAGGTGGCGGAGAATTGTCTGTGGTTTTGGATGAACTCTCTGATCTGGTGTCCGGTAAGGATGATTTGGAGCAAGAAATTGACCGCCAGGAACTTGTAAAAGCCATTGATGGTTTTCTGGGCAGACTTCCACCTGATAAGAGAAGCATATTTATCAGCCGATACTGGCACACCGACAGCATTTCGGAAATAGCTATCCGGCACGGAATGACTGATGGCGCCGTATCAATGACCCTTAACCGCCTCCGCCTTAAACTGCACAACTACCTTTCAGAAAGGGGCTTTGAACTATGACGAACGAAAAATTTTATGAAGTTCTCGGCGACATCAATGAGAAGCATATCAAAGAGGCAAGAGAGTACCACAAGGCTGAGAAACCCGTTTGGCTCAAATGGGGTGCGATGGCTGCTTGTCTGTGCCTTGTGGTTTGTCTGGCAATCCCTATGCTGAATAATGATTCCGACCAAAACCCTCACAGCGGGTTGGATAGTGTGAAAAATCCAGTTTATAATGTGGTTGAATATACTGTTCCTGCAAGCTATGGATCTGCGGCCCTCTATATCTCTACCACTACTGACCTTACAGAGTATGACGCACATATGGTTGAGAGCTATGGTAACAAGTATCTTGGCAAGGGTGTTCGTGTATTTACTTTTGTTGAGGGAACAACCGCAAAAGACTTCAATGTATGGTACTTTGATTATGAGGGTACAAGTATCTCTCGTATCTATTATGTAACAAAGTCGGGCGATAAGTTGCTGACCTCATGGAGCGAGTCTGGCGAACTTGGCAAGGCAATCGAGGCTTTGGCATCTGAAACTTCCGCAGACACTCCTATGTATTTGGTGCAGGACAAAGAAATCATCTATGCTGTAATCGGCAAGACAGCCTATTATCTGCCCGATACAGTTATGAAACCAGAGGTATCTCAAATGCCTGAAATCAATACAGAGGGTTTGGATATCAGCACGATAATTCTGTTGAGTGGTGAGTGTTTGGAACTGCCCGACAATGAGGCAGATACGGTACAATACCTAGATAAGACATTAAACAAATCTGACCTATCCGCAGAAACTCTTGAATGGCTTGAGTGGTTTAATGGACTAAGTGAAACGGGGCAGTTATCAGTCAGTTTCGTTCCTCACGAAATTTTGAAACTTTGTGGGTATATAAGCACAGAGAACTCCGAAATCAGCGGTCCCACAGATTGAAAGCAGTCTGATAAATCGGGATTTGACAAAGGAGTGTGATTGTATGACTTGGCTATATTCAATAGTTATTATTTTCTCTGCTCTCGCTCTGTATTTTACCTGGGGAGAGTATAAGCAGAACTGTTTTTCAAAGAAGGCATTTACATTAGTCAACATTATGGAAGCAGTTGCGATTGTTGACCATTGTTATGCTGATAATGCCGCTCTAACCAATTTAAGCTTGACGAACAGAGCACAATAATTGAATACTAAAAACCTGACCGCCCGCTGGTCGCAATCTGCGAAAAGTTGGCGGTCTCTCTTTGTGTTCCCTGATGAATCAATCCACATCAGATTTTGTCTCCCAATCAGTAGAAACCATTAACTTAAATGGGAGTCTGGAAAAGCGTCGCTGCTTTTCCAGAAAGGCAAAACGGACAGGCTCTCATCGATGCCTGTCCGCTTTTCTGGTTTGTTTCGTTGAAATGGTGCTCAGCAGCTTTCCGCCTCGTGCTCACAGTAGAGGCAGCGGCAGACGCCGTTGACGCGGCGGAAGCGCTGGGGCAGCTCCTTCTCCGCCGTGGTGATGCAGTGTGGATTGCGGCAGACAAAGCCGCCGGTAAAGGCTCCCTCCTCGCGGGAGATATCCGCCTGCTCCTTCTCCCGCAGCAGCTTGAGGATCAGCGCCATGCGCATGATCTTGCCGTTGCGCGTCTGCTCGAAATAGCAGGCCCGAGGATCGTCATCCACAGCGACGGCGATCTCGTTCAGCCGCGGCAGCGGATGAAGGATGCACATATCCTCCTTCGCACTTGCCAGCTTCTCCGGCGTCAGGATGTAGCTGTCCTTCAGGCGGAGGTAATCCTCCACATTCAGGAAACGCTCCTGCTGCACGCGGGTCATATAGAGGATGTCCAGCTCCGGAATGGCCTCCTCCAGACTGCTCACCTCGGTATAGGGGATGCCCAGGGGCTTCAGCGTGTCGTTGATGACATAGTCCGGCACCTTCAGCTCATCGGGAGAAATCAGCACAAAGCGCACACCCTCGTAGCGGCTCATGGCCGCGATGAGGGAATGCACCGTGCGGCCGAACTTCAGATCGCCGCAGAGACCCACGGTCAGGTGATCCAGCCGTCCGCGGCGGCGATAGATGGTCAGCAGGTCGGCAAGGGTCTGGGTGGGATGGTTGTGCGCGCCGTCGCCGGCGTTGATGATGGGGATCCCGGAGCGGCGGGAGGCCACGAAGGGCGCGCCCTCCTTGGGATGGCGCATGGCGGCGATGTCCACATAGTTGCTCACCACGCGCAGGGTATCGGACACGCTCTCACCCTTGGAAACAGAGCTGTTCTTGGCATCGGAAAAGCCGATCACATGGCCGCCCAGCTCGTACATGGCCGCCTCAAAGCTGAGGCGGGTGCGGGTGGAGGGCTCGAAGAACAGCGTAGCCAGCTTCTTGCCGCGGCAGGCCTCGGCATACTTCTCCGGCTGCGCGATGATGTCCATGGCGCAGTCGATCAGCTCCTGCAGCTCTGCCGTGGAGAAGTCCATGATGTCCAGCAGATGCTTCATCTTACCGGCCCTCCCCGATCCAGCTCTCGTCGGAGGGGTTATTGCGGAAGGCGATGAGGCGGTCGATATCCTCGGGGCGGATATAGTTCTCCTCTGCCGCCACAACGGCGATCACGTCGAAATTGGTCAGGCTCACGTTCTTCACCTCAGCGGCAGCCAGACGCTCCAGGCCCTTCTTCATGCCGTAGGTAAAGATGCTCACCACGCCCAGCACCTCGGCGCCAGCCTCGCGCAGAACGTTCACCACCTCGATGACACTGCCGCCGGTGGAGATCAGATCCTCCACCACGACCACCTTCTGACCCTTTTCCAGTCGGCCCTCGATCTGGTTCTGGCGGCCATGATCCTTGCTGCCGCTGCGGACATAGCCCATGGGCAGCCCCATGATGTGGCCCACGATGGCGGCGTGTGCGATACCGGCGGTGGAGGTGCCCATCAGGACTTCCACATCGGGATACTCCCGGCGGATGGTCTCGGCCAGCGCGTTCTCCACATCGTTGCGGACGTTCACAGCGGTGAGGGTCAGGCGGTTGTCACAGTAGACCGGGCTCTTGATGCCGCTGGCCCAGGTGAAGGGCTCCTCCGGGCGGAAGAACACCGCGCGGATGGAGAGCAGATCATTTGCGATCAGCTTCTGCATAGCTTCCATGTGCAAATCTCCTTTTATTGTAGTATATGTAAAGTGTTTTTCTTTTACAGCATCGTCAGCAGTTCACGGGTGTCCGCCGCAATGAACTCCGCGCCCGCGGTCTCCAGCTCCCCGCGGCTGCCATAGCCGTACAGCACGCCGATCACGGGGATGCCCGCCTCATGAGCGCCCGCCACGTCGTGCCGCCGGTCGCCCACCATGACGGCGCTGCCCCGGACGGCAGCATCTGCAAGCGCCCTGCCGATCACCACGGCCTTGCGGCCGCCGCTCTGCTCGGAATCGCTGAGGGGCGCACCGTAGATGCCGTCGAAATAGTGCGCAAGATGAAAATGCTCCAGGATCTTCACGGCAAAGACCTCCGGCTTGGAGGTGGCCACCAGCAAGGTCTTCCCTCTCGCCTTCAGCTCACGCAGCAGGGGCTCGATGCCCCCGTACACGGCGTTCTCGGCCCAGCCGCGGTCGGTATAGTACACGCGGTACTGACGAATGGCCTCCTGCGCCTGAGCCGTGTCAAAGCCGTAAAAGCTCTGAAAGCTCTCGTCCAGCGGCGGGCCGATGAAGCCCAGCAGGGTCTCCGGCTCCGCCTCGATGCCGAACTGACGCAGGGCATAGGCCGCGCTGCGGGTGATGCCGGGGGCAGAGTCCGTCAGCGTGCCGTCCAGATCAAACAGGATCGTATCAAAGCCCATCAGCCCAGAAACTCCTGCACGCAGCGGCGGTAGGCGGCCACGGGATCCTCGGCCGCCGTGATGGGACGGCCCACCACAATGTAGTCCGAGCCCAGCTCACGCGCCCGGGCGGGGGTGGTAACGCGCACCTGATCGCCCGTCTCGCCGCCGGCAAAGCGGACGCCGGGGGTCACGGTCAGGAAACCCTCGCCGCAGACGCCGTGTACCTTTCCCGCCTCGAGAGGCGAGCAGACAACGCCTGCAAGTCCGGCCTCGGCAGCGCACTTGGCATAGTGCATGACCACCTCGTCCATGGGCTTTTCAATGAGCAGATCCTCGCGCATACGCTCCTCGCTGGTGGAGGTCAGCTGCGTCACGGCGATAAGGAGAGGCCGGGTGCCGTCAGGGCGGGTCAGGCCCTCCAGCGCCGCCTCCATCATGGCCTTCGTTCCGGCAGCGTGGAGATTCGTCATATCCACGTCCAGACCGGAAAGCACGGCCATGGATTTTTTCACGGTGTTGGGGATGTCGTGGAGCTTCAGATCAAGAAAGATCTTATGACCCCGCGCCTTGATCTCCCGCACGATCTGGGGGCCCTCCGCGTAGTACAGCTCCATGCCGATCTTGACAAAGGGCTTTTCCTCCTGAAAACGGTCGAGGAAGGCCAGGGTCTTTTCCTTGCTGTCAAAATCCAGCGCAACGATCACGTCTTTTGCCATCAGTGCGCACCTCCTATAATGTCGTTGAGATTGTCAATGTGGTATTTTTCCATGACCCGGGGCAGGTCGTTCACGATGTCGCGGCAGGCATAGGGCGAGACCAGATTGGCTGCGCCCACCTCCACCGCCGAAGCGCCCGCCAGCATCAGCTCCAGCACATCCTCTGCCGAAGCAACGCCGCCGAGTCCCACGATGGGGATCTTCACCGCCTCGTGCACCTGATAGACCATGCGCACGGCAAGGGGCAGCAGCGCGGGGCCGGACATGCCGCCGGTGCGGTTGGCGATAATGGGGCGGCGCTTTTTCAGGTCAAGGCGCATCCCCATAAGGGTGTTGATGAGGCTCACCGCGTCCGCGCCCGCATCCTCGCAGGCCTTGGCGATGGAAACGATGTCCGTGACGTTTGGCGAGAGCTTCATGATGACGGGCTTTTTCGTCACCGCCTTCACCGCCTTCGTCACCGCGGCGGCCGCCGCGGGATCGGTGCCGAAGCTCATGCCGCCGCCGTGGACGTTGGGGCAGCTGATGTTCACCTCCAGCCAGCCCACCTGGTCACAGGCGTCCAGCTTTTCCGCCACGGTCACGTATTCTTCGAGGGAGAAGCCGCTGATGTTTGCCATCACCGGCTTATGGAAGCACTTCCGGAGCTTCGGCAGCTCCTCCGCGATCACGGCATCCACGCCGGGATTCTGCAGGCCCACCGCGTTCAGCAGTCCGCCGCTGAACTCCGCGATGCGGGGCGTGGGATTGCCGAAGCGGGGCTGCGCCGTGGTGCCCTTGAAGGAGAAGGTGCCGAGGCAGTTGATATCGTACAGCTCCGCGAACTCATAGCCGAAGCCGAAGGTGCCGCTGGCGGGGATCACGGGATTATCCAGCTCCACGCCGCAAAGGGTCACTTTCGTGTTCACCATACGATCTCCTCCTTCGTCAGCACCGGGCCGTCGCGGCAGATGCGCTTGGCGCCGTATTTCGTCTCGCAGGTGCAGCCCATGCACGCGCCGAAGCCGCAGCCCATGCGCTCCTCGAAGCTATACTCGCCGGAGGTCGCCGAGCGATTGTACACGGCTTTGAGCATCGGCTCCGGGCCGCAGGCGTAGGTGTAGCTGTAGTCGAGGCCCTCCATCGCGTCGGTCA
>CAYPWQ010000042.1:0-7162 GCA_964414495.1 uncultured Oscillospiraceae bacterium | reverse complement strand
CGGACACGGTGAGGGTGCCGCTGGCGGTGCGGTCGCCCGCGGTGAGAAGGCCGTTTTCATCCACCGTGCCGAGCCCCTCGCTGAGCGTCCAGGTATAGCAGCTGTTCTGCGAGAGCAGGGTCAGGTGGTTGGAGACGGCGGAGGCGGTGAGCTGCGTCTGCGTGCCGCTGCGCAGCGTCAGCGCAGTGACAGCGCCGCCGTTCTGGGTGAGCCGGATGGCGTCGGGGGAGGAGACCACGCGGATGCTGGCGCTGCCGTACCGCCCGCTGCCGCTGGCGGTGAGCGTAGCGGTGCCGCTGCGCTGCGGGGCATAAAAGACATCGCCCACGACCTCGCCCTGGCTGGCGGACACCGTGTAGTCCGCGCTGACGGGCTGATAGCTGCCGTCGTAGGGGCTCACACGGAAATTCACCGCCGCCCCGGCGAGGACATGGCGGCTCTCGGGCTGGATGTAGAAGCCGCCGCCATAGGACAGACCGGCGTTGGCGCTGGTCACAAGGAAGATCTGGTTGGTGACGGAGCGCTCATAGCCGTCGGAGGGGCTGCTGTAGAGCGCGGCGCTCTGTCCGGGCAGGGACAGCAGCATCCCCGTGGAGCCGCCGCCGTCCATGGCAAAGGCAGTGACGCAGCCCAGCTCGATCAGGCGCTTGGCCACCATGGTATAGGTCGCGCCAATGCTGTAGCCGCTCTGACGGCCGTCGATGGTGTAGAAAATGATCTCGCCGCTGCGCTTCACGCCCACCGCCGTGCGGGGGGCGCTGCCGGAGACGAGGGAGGCATCGCTGTGAACCGCGCCGTTTTCCACCAGCTGATAGAGGGTGCCCACGGCGTAGCTGACATTCTCCCAGCGGCGATCCTCGCTGCGGACGGAGACCGTGAGCTCCGTGCCGGGGACGAGGGACTGCAGGGCGCTGAGATAGATCTCGGAGGCGCTGTTGTTGGCGGAGAGGACGAACTGATCCTCGCCGAGGGTCACGGCCTGGGTGTTGTCGGTCAGCACCCGCTCCACCCGCAGCGTCACCGTGCCGCCGATGGAGAGCTGGCCGTCCACCCGCGAGAGCACCACGTCTGTTCCGGCGGCGGTGGTGCCGGTGGTGTGCTTGGCGTTGAAATCATAGGTGTAGAGATAGATGCCCTTGCTGCTGCGATCCTTGTTGATATCCTGAATGGCCAGCTCCAGGGGCATACCGGTCAGCGCATCCTCGGCCAGGGCCGTGGTGATGAGGTTCGGCGTGCCGAAGATCATCTGCCCGTCGGACTGAAAGCCCAGAGCATAGTAATAGGATGAGCCGCTGCGGATGATGCCGTCAGTCACCACAAGGCCCAGCGGCACACCGTTGGCGGTGTTATAAAAATCGCCGTTGATGCCCGCCACCACGCGGTAGCCCTCGCTCTCCAGCTGCTTTGCCATGGTGGTGAGCTTGGTGCGGGAGGTGATGGTGCTGCCATAGGTCACGATGGGCGTGACGGTGGAATTGGGGCGATAGGTCACATAGTTTTCTGTGCGGAGATCGGACTGGCTGTTGCTCCAGAAGCGGTTCTCCGTCCAGGTGACGCCGCTTCCCAGCGTTTCGCTCACGGCGGCCAGATCGTCGCCCATGGCGGCGGAGGCCAGCGCAGGCACGGGGAGCAGCGTCAGCGCCAGAACAAAGGCGAGAAGCAGGGACAGGGATCTGCGGGGGAAAGCTTTCATAGGTACCTCCTGATAAAATGAGCGCGCGGGGTGGGATATGGACGGCGGGGCAGCGGCCCCGGTTGGGGAACATTGTAGCACAGCGCAGGGAAAAGGTAAACCCGAAACGGGGCGGGCGGGAGCGCCAAAATCTTCCGCCTTACAGCGCGGCGCTCTCCAGCACCAGAGCGATGACGGCGTTGGACACCAGAAAGCCCTCCGCTGTCAGATGCCAGCGGCCATCGTCGCAGCGGGCATAGCCCGCCGCCGCGCAGCGCCGCAGCGCTGTTTCGATGGGGGCGAAGGAGCGGCCATAGCGCTGCTCGAATTCCGCGGCGCTGATGCCGCGCACCGTGCGCAGGCCCAGCATCAGGTATTCCTGCGCCCGCTCAGCGGGGGAGATGACGCTGCGCTCGGAAAGCGGCGCCTCGTCCCGGAGAAAGGCGGCAAGATCCCTTCCGACGCCGGAGCGCACGCCCTGAAAATCGGAGTGCGCGCCGGGGCCGAAGCCCAGATATTCCTTCAGCTGCCAGTAACGCAGATTGTGCCGGGAGGGAAAGCCGGGGCGGGCGAAATTCGAGATCTCATACTGCTCATAGCCCGCCTGCGCCAGAAAGCGCACGGCGAAAAGATACTGCTCCGCCTGTGCGTCGTCGTCCGGCAGAGCCAGCGTCTCCCGCTGACGGAAGAAGGGCGTGCCCTCCTCAAGCTTCAGGGCGTAGCAGGAGAGATGCTCCGGCGCGAGAGCCACGGCGTCTGCAAGGGCCTTTTTCCAGTCCGCCTGTGTCTGCCCCGGCAGGGCGTACATCAGGTCGAGACTGAGATTTGAAAATCCCGCTGCCCGGATGGCGGCCACCGCCGCCTCCACGTCCGCGAAGCTGTGGACGCGGCCAAGGCGGCGCAGCATATCGTCGTCCGTCGCCTGCACGCCGAGGGAGATGCGGCAGAAGCCCGCCTCCCGCAGCAGGCGGAGAGCGGAAACGTCGCGGGCACTTTCGGGGTTGCCTTCCAGCGTGATCTCCGCGCCGTCAGCGACGCGGTATTCCCGCCGGATCAGGGCGAGGAGCTGCGCAAGGCGCTCTGCGCCGAAGATGGTGGGGGTGCCGCCGCCGAAATAGACGTTGTCCACCGTGTAGTCCGCGTCCTCCGCTGCGCGGCGGCGGAGCGCACGGGAGACGGCGGCGAGATAGGCATCCATCTGCTCCTCCGCGTGGGGAAGGGAGTAAAAATCACAGTAGGCGCATTTGCAGCGGCAGAAGGGGATGTGGACATAAAGCCCCAGAGAGCGGGATGACATGATGGAACGATCCTCCTTGGAAGAACGACCCGGAAAGCGGGCTTTCCGGGTCGAAGCTCTGCTTATTTGCCCCGCTTCTTCTGGAAGCGGGCTTTCTTGGCCTCGCTCATGGGGGCCTTATGGCCGCTGCTGCGGCCTTTGCCCCGGCCGCCGTCGGCGCGCTGCTCCGTGCCGCGCGGCTGCGCTGCGGATTTCTGCCCGCGGACGGGGGCGGCCTTCTGCGCTGCGCCGCGCTTTTCCGGCGCGGGGGCACTGTTCCGGCCGGTGCGGGCGGACTCGGTGCGGTGCTCCTGCTTTTCGTGGGGACGGCCGCTGCGGGGAGCCTTCTTCCGCTCGTCCTCCCGGCTCTCCTCCTTCTTGTAGCTGGAGAGGGGGCGGATCAGGCAATTTTTGCCGTAGCCGATCAGATCCTCGCGGTGGGCCTTGTAGAGCGCCTCCGTCACGAGACGGCGCAGCTCCGGCCGCCGCCATTGCAGCAGCGCCCGCTGCAGCGCCTTTTCGTGGGGATCCCGGGCCACATACACCGGCTCCATGGTGCGGGGGTCGATGCCGGTATAGTACATGCAGGTGGAGAGGGTGCCGGGGGTGGGATAGAAATCCTGCACCTGCTGGGGCTGATGGCCGTTCTTGTGCAGGAATTCCGCGAGAGCCACCGCGTCCTGCAGGGTGGAGCCGGGGTGGGAGCTCATGAGATAGGGGACGAGGTACTGCTCCTTCTGATTCTTCTCGTTCATGCGGCGGTACTTGTCCCAGAACTTTTCGAACACGTCGAAGTGTGGCTTGCCCATGTAGTCCAGCACGTTGTCCATGCAGTGCTCCGGGGCTACCTTCAGCTGGCCGCTGATGTGGTATTTCACCAGGTCGCTGAAGAATTCGCCCTTCCTGTCCTCCAGCATGTAGTCATAGCGGATGCCGCTGCGGACAAAGACCTTTTTCACCCCCGGAATGGCCCGCAGGCGGCGCAGCAGACGGAGATAGTCCGAGTGGTCGGCGTTGAGATTCTTGCAGGGCGTGGGGGAGAGGCAGTTGCGATCCTTGCACATGCCGTATTTCTTCTGCTTTTCGCAGCTGGTGTGCCGGAAGTTGGCGGTGGGGCCGCCCACGTCGTGGACATAGCCCTTGAAGAGCGGATCGTGGGTGAAGCCCTCCACCTCCCGCACCACGGATTCCTCACTGCGGCAGGTGATCATGCGCCCCTGATGGAAGGCCAGAGAGCAGAAGTTGCACCCGCCGAAGCAGCCGCGGTTGTGGGTCACGGAGAAGCGCACCTCCTCAATGGCGGCCACGCCGCCGAGAGGCTCGTACATGGGGTGCACCTCCCGCATGTAGGGCAGCTCCGCCACGCGGTCCAGCTCTGCCGTGGGCAGGGGCAGCTGCGGGGGATTCACGATGAGCAGCTGGCTGCCGTGCCGCTGCAGCAGGGCGCGGCCCCGGATGGGATCATGCTCTTCATATTCGAGGCGGGTGGCCAGGGCATACTCCGTCTTGTCCGCGCAGACCCGCTCGAAGGAGGGGCACTCCACCGCGTCCGGAAAGGCGCAGTCGTCTGCGTCCCGGCCGATGAAGGCAGTGCCGCGGACATTGCGGATGGTCTTCACGCTTTCGCCCTTGGCAAGACGGCGGGCGATCTCGCAGGTGGCGCGCTCGCCCATGCCATAGGTCAGCAGATCCGCCGGCGCGTCGAAGAGGATGCTGCGGCGCACCTTGTCATCCCAGTAGTCATAGTGGGCATAGCGGCGCAGAGAGGCCTCCAGTCCGCCGATGATAATGGGCGTGTCGGGGAATGCCTGCCGGGAGAGGTTGGAGTAGACGATGGTGGGACGGTCGGGCCGCAGACCCATGCGGCCGCCGGGGCTGTACAGATCCTCGCTGCGGCGCTTTTTGGCGGCGGTGTAGTGTGCCACCATGGAGTCGATGTTGCCGCCGCCGATGAACACACCGTACCGCGGCTTGCCCATGGCAAGAAAGGCGGAGGGATCCTTCCACTGGGGCTGGGCCAGAATGGCCACGCGATAGCCCTCGTCCTCCAGCAGACGGGCGATGATGGTGGTGCCGAAGCTGGGATGGTCGATGTAGGCATCTGCCGTCACCACGAGATAATCATAATAGTACCAGCCGCGCTCGATCATCTCCGCGCGGCTCACGGGCAAAAACTGCTTGAATTCCATGTCGTTCTCCTGTCATGTGTGGATGAGCCCCGTGCGGGGCATCGGGGAGCGGCTGCGTCAGTCCGTCAGGGCGATGTCCAGCGTACAGCGGAGCTGGTCGCGGGAAAAACCGTGGTGGACGAGGAAGGCGGCGATCTCCTCCGTTTCGCAGCAGCAGAGGAGCGTGTCGTCGCCCCGCGCACGGGCAGCGGCCACGGCCTCGCCGATGAGCTGGATGCCCAGGCGTCTGCCCCGCAGCTCTGGCAGCAGATAGAACCAGCAGCTTTCCCGCAGGGGGAGCACCAGACCCGCGGGCTCGTTTTCCAGCAGGGCCAGACGGGGGGCGCAGCCCTCCCGCGCCGCAAGGCGCTCGGCGGCGGAGAGATAGGTCTCCTCCGAAAAACAGGCGAGAGGATCGTGCCGCTCGTCCCAGGCGCGGCGCACGAGAGAGAGATAGAGCGCCCGATCCTGCACGGGATCCACGGCGCGGAAGCGGAGCGACGGCTCGCTCCCACCGCCGCGGCTGCGCCACCAGGACTGCTTGGCAAAGGTAGAGAGCGCGTCCCCCAGATGACTGTTGTCGTCGCGGTAGACGATGCGGGCGGAATCGCCCGTCACCTCCACGAGAGAGACGGCGGTATTGTCGCTGTGGGCGGAGGTGCGCATTTCCTCGAAGGACTGCCCCTGCAGCGCGCCCAGCAGGATGCGCAGAGCCATGCCGTGGCTGACGATGGCCACGGTCTTCCCCTCGTTCTCGGCCGCGATGCGCCGGAATTCCGCCGTGATGCGGCGGCGCACCTCCTCCGGCGTTTCGCTGCCGGGGGCGGAGAAGCCGTCGAGACGGTTGAAGGCGGCCATGGATGCGGGATCCTTCACTGCCCATTCCGCCCAGGGCACATTTTCCCACACGCCGATGCCGAATTCCCGCAGCCGGGGCGAGAGCTGAATGGCAAGTCCCTTGGGCTCGGCCACGGCGCCGGCGGTGATGCGGGCGCGGCGCAGGTCGCTGGCATACACCGCATCCACGGGGATGGAGAGGAAGCGCTGCCGCAGCGCCTCGATCTGACGGCGGCCCAGCGCCGTGACCATGCCGTCGAATTGCCCCTGCGCGCGGCGGAAGAGGTTTCCCTCGGCCTCCGCGTGACGGATCAGATATACCTTTGTCACAGACATTCCTCCCCAAATCATACAATAGAAAATATATAATCAAATTATTATACCGCAGTTTCGCACATTTGGCAAATGGATTTCGCGGGCTTTGCCGCGGTGCGGGGCATACTAGGACGGAAACCGCGGAAAGGAGGAAATTTTGCCATGAAAAGCTGCGAGCTGCTCTGCGGCGCGGCGCTGGGGATGCTGGCCGGAGCCGGCGTGATCCTGCTGCTGCCCGCGCGGCGCACCACCGCCGTGAAGCGTCAGATGAAGCACACCATGCAGGAGATCGAGGACGTGATGGAAGATGCCATGGAGGGGATCCACGCCATTCTGAGCAACTGAACGTGCCGGGGCGGGGCGGCGGAAGGGAAGCGCCGCCCGCCCCGCCCGGAAAATCACAAAAAACGGACTTTTTTCGATTTTTGCTCTTGACGAGCGCAAAAATTCTGATATAATAACCTTTGCTGTTGAATCGACGGCGCCGGTTTTTCGGCTCAATCAAATACGGAGCAGTATCGAAGTGGTCATAACGAGCACGACTGGAAATCGTGTGTACCCCATAAGGGTACCGAGGGTTCAAATCCCTCCTGCTCCGCCAGAAGGAAATCCTGTCGAAGCCTCGACAGGATTTCTTTATTGTTCTGTTCCCGGAGATACAGGAGGTGAGGGGGATGAATGCGCATCTGCTCAGCTGCATCATGCGTATTGCAAAATGGATGGTGGAATCCGGCGCGGAGATCTACCGCGTGGAGGAGAGTGTGACGCGCATCTGTCAGGCCTACGGCGTGGCGCGGGCGGACGTGTACGCCACCACCTCGCAGGTGCTGGTGACGGTGGAGCTTACGGACTACACCACCGTGACGGACAGCGTGCGCATCCGGCGCATCGGCA
>CAYPWQ010000041.1:0-7211 GCA_964414495.1 uncultured Oscillospiraceae bacterium | reverse complement strand
CTTCTTGAAGATGGGATCCAGCACGATGGTGGCACGGGCCATGTAGCCGCAGTCCTCCAGAAGCGCGATGAGGAAGTACATCACCATGACGAGGGGCAGGAAGCCCACCACGGCGCCCACGCCGCCGATGATGCCATCGACCAGCAGCGCCTGCAGGATGGGGGACGCACCGGAGACCAGCTCGCCCACCCAGGCCTGGAAGGTCTCGATCCAGCCAACCAGAATGTCGGCCAGCCACACGCCGAGACCCAGCCTGCCGTCAGACTGGGAGATGTGGAACACCAGGAACATGACCACTGCGAAAATGGGGATGCCGGCGATGGGATGGGTCAGGACGGCGTCGATCTTGTCGCCCATGTTCTTCTCACGCGTCAGCACCTTGCGGGTCTCGACGCCGGAGACCAGCTTGTTCACGAAGGCGAAGCGGGCCTTATCCGCAGCCTCCACGGCCTCCTTGCTGCTCAGATCCACATTGCCCTCGCTGTAGGGGGCCTTCTGGCCCTTGCCGCAGTGCTCCGCGGCGGCCTGCACGACCTCCTTCAGACCGCTGGCATTGGTGGAAACGGTCTCCACCACCGGGCAGCCCAGCTGACGGGAGAGCTCCGCCACGTTGATGACGGTCTCCTTCTTCTCGTTGATGTCGGCCTTGTTCAGCGCCACCACCACGGGGATGCCCAGCTCCAGCAGCTGCGTGGTAAAGAACAGGCTGCGGCTCAGGTTCGTGGCGTCCACGATGTTGATGATGGCATCGGGGTGCTCATTGCGGACATAGGCGCTGGTGATGCTCTCCTCCGAGGTGAAGGGGGACATGGAGTAAGCGCCGGGAAGGTCCACGGCGATCATCTCCCGCTCGCCCGCGTAGGACTTCTTGATCGGAGCCTCCTTGCGGTCCACGGTAACGCCGGCCCAGTTGCCCACCTTTTCGTTGCGGCCCGTCAGGGCGTTGTACATGGTGGTCTTGCCGGAGTTGGGATTTCCTGCAAATGCGATTCTCATGTTTCGTTTCCTCTCTTCTATGCTTAAATAATGAATCCGGTCTTATAGTTAGCCCCCGCTAACCGATTGGCAAAAGGCAGTCATCTGACGCCCCGCTGCTTCGGGGTCATCAGATGACGATCGCGTCTGCCAGCTGATTGTCGATGGTATAGCGGCCATCCTTGATGGACACCACGCACCCGCCTCTCTTCCGGGAGACCACGGTGATGGGTTCGCCGCTGTAGCAGCCGAGGGAGAACAGGAACCCGTCCAGCTCCTCATCGTCTGTCTCGATCTGGCGGATGACGTATTCCTTGCCTTCTTCTGCGTTGCACAAAGTCATCATATCACCCGTTTCCTTTCTTTCCGCCGCCGGAGTGAGCCAAGGCTAACCGTGCGGCAAAAGCAGAAGTTAGCTCTCGCTAACTGCAAGGATAGTATAGTCTATCCCTTCCCTCTTGTCAAGCGCTTTTTTCGCCGAAGAGGAAAATTTTTCTCCGCGCCGGAGGTGCGGGATCGCCGCCGCGATTTCCGCCCTTGCGCCGCGGGCTGTTCTGTGGTAAACTATTGAAGTATCTTCCAAACGGAGGGATCTGCCATGACTCTGCATGAATCCGGACAGATGTATCTTGAGACCATCTATGTCCTTTCCCAAAAACACAGCTGCGTCCGCGCCATCGACGTAGGCGAGCAGCTGGGCTATTCCAAGCCCAGCGTCAGCCGCGCCATGAGCATTCTGAAAAAAGAGGGCTATGTCACCGTGGCGGAGGACGGCTGCCTGTCGCTGACCGAGAGCGGCCGCACCGTGGCGCAGACCATGTTCACCCGGCACACGGCGCTGACGAAGCTGCTGGTGGGGCTGGGCGTGAGCGAGGCCGTGGCTGCCGAGGATGCCTGCCGCATCGAGCACGTCATCAGCGAAGAATCCTTTGCCGCCGTGCAGCGCCATCTGGAGCAGTACGGCAGCGGTGCGGACAAGCAGTAACGCAAACAGAAAAAAGCAGGGGCGTCTCACGGGACGCCCCTGCTTTTGCGTTTTTATCGGTATTCCTTCTGCGCGGAGAAGCCGCGGCCCCGCACCTCGCTCACCCGGCTCACCACCATAAAGCAGTCCGGATCGATGCGGCGGACGATCTTCTCCACCTGGATCAGCTCGCGGTTGGACACCACGCTCAGCACCAGCGGCGCATGGCCGTGCAGATAGCCGCCCTCGGCCTGCAGCAGCGTCACGCCGCGATCCACCTGACTGAGGATGGCATCGCTGATCTCGCGGGCCTTTTCGCTCACGATCTTCAGCTCCGTGCGGCTCTTGCCGATGAGCAGCATCTTATCCAGCACCAGCGTGTAGATCAGCACCAGCACGATGCCGTACAGCACGTTTTCCACCGGGCGGATGATAACCTGCATCAACAGGATGCAGAAGTCCAGCACATAGAGGCTGACGGACACCGGGATGCGGAAGAGCTTCTGCAAAATCAGCGGCGGGATGTCCATGCCGCCGGTGGAGGCGCCCGCCCGGATCACCAGGCCCAGCGAAATGCCGATGCCGAGGCCGCTGAAGAGGGTGCACAGCAGCATATCCTCCGTCAGCACCAGATCCCCCAGCAGCAGATCCAGCAGCTTCAGCGCCAGCGGATAGAGGAAGGTGCTGGCCAGCGTCGTCATGGCAAAGGCCTTTCCCAGCACCAGCCAGCCCAGCGCCAGCATCAGGGAGTTCACGATCAGCAGGAACAGGGACAGCTCCGTCCCCAGCAGCTCCTGCGCCACCAGCGCAAGGCCGGTGCTGCCCCCCGTCACCAGATCCGCCGGGAGCAAAAACAGCTTCACCGCCAGCGCATACAGGACGTTTCCGCCCACCACGCACAGTGCCGATCTCCAGGAAAACACAGCTCCACCCCTTTTCTTCCATAACAGCAAAAACACGTCTGTCAGATTTTCCCTGACAAACGTGGATCGGGGCTGCACGCCCAATACAGGGAAAGTTTACCCCGGAAAACGGCTTTTGTCAAGGGCAGTGTATCCCCGCGGCCTGATTTGCCGCGAAAAGCGCCCGCCCCGCTGCTGCGGAGCAGGCGCGTCTCTCTGTCTGCACAGCGGGGCCTCTCCTCAGTGGGAATGCCGTGGCATCCCCTTTCGGTTTTCGGCGCAGCTGTCGCGCTTGGCAAGAGAAAAGGGCAGCTCGATCTTCACCGGAAGGGTATGCCCCCACTGGATACGGTCGATGAGGATCTTGGCTGCCTGCTTGCCCAGCTCGGAGATGGGGATATGCACCGTGGTGAGCATGGGCGTAAAATAGCGGGTCATCTCAATGTCGTCGATCCCGATCACGGACACATCCTCCGGCACGCGGATCCCCTGCTCCTGCAGCGCCTTGACCGCGCCGATCGCCGTGGCGTCGTTGGCGCAGAACACTGCGGAGAAGCCGACCTCCCGCCGGATCAGCGTCTGCGCGGCGCGATAGCCTCCGTCCAGACTCTGCTCCGTTTCCACGATCCGCTGCGGATCCGCCGGAAGGTTTTGCGCTTTCAGGGCGTTGCAATAGCTGAGATAGCGATTTTCCTTGTTCCTCTCCCCCAGATACGCGATCTCCCGATGCCCGTTGGCGAGCAGCGTCTCCATCGCCAGCATTCCCGCCTGATACCCGTCGCAATACACGGTGTCATGCTTGCTGGTGCTGCGGTTCAGCCCCACATAGACCACGTTCTTCTGCGCCTCGGCGATGGCGTTCATCCGCTCCTCGCTGAAGCGCCCCAGGACCACGATCCCGCTGATCTCCGAGGAGCTGACTGCGGAAAGAAAGCTGGCGTTGTCCAGGTCGCGGGAATAGAAGGAGTATTTCAACAGCAGATTGTGCTTATAGGCTTCATACTCAATGGCGCTCGCCAGTTCGGAAAAGAACAGATCCTTATTGTCCTGGCTGCGGGCATAGATAAAGGCAAAATAGCGCTTCTGTCCGTCCGAATGGATCTGCGGCGCGTTGCCGCGCAGCTGCTGCGCGTTGCTGTTGGGGATATAGCCGGTCTCCCGAATGATCTTCCAGATCTTTTCTCTTGTCTCTCTGCTTGCCGCCTTGGTATCACGGTCGCTCAGCACGCGCGACACCGTTGACACAGAGACGCCCGCCATCTTCGCAATATCCTTCAGCGTCATGAGAACCACCTCCGCAGACCGTTTTTTTCAGTATAGCAGATTTCACGCGGAGAGGCAATTCCTCATCAAAATGATCGCAGAAATCAGCAGCAGACAGTTGGTAACCGTCATAAAGCGTCCTGCCTCCATCCTTTTTTGCAGGAATCCGCCCAGCGTGACGCCCAGAAACGCGGGCAGCATGGCGATCAGACTCGCCCGCAGGATGTCTGGCTGATATTGACCGCCCAGCGCCGAAAAGAACAGCACCGTGCTGTTCAGCACGAGCCACACGAAGGACAGCGTGGCGCGGAACACGTCCTTATCCTTCATGCGATCCATGGCATAGATCGCGAGGAGCGAGCCGCCGCTCATGAACGCGCCATGGATCAGCCCCGCCAGGCTCAGCACCAGCAGGGATGCCGGCTCCGAAAGCGAGATTGTTCTCCGTGCGAACAGATTTCTTACCGCCACGGCGATAATAAAGCAGCTGTAGCAGAGCAGCACCCAGCCTGGCGGTTCTCTGGGGATCAGCTGCGCCGCAAAGGCACCCAGCAGCATCACCGCAATGATCTTGAGCGCCTCCCGCCAGCGGATGCTTTTTCGATATTGGATCGCCGGGAGCAGGCTGCCGATCAGCGTCGCCATGCTGAGGATCGCCTTTGCCCGCGCCGTTCCCAGCAGCAGGATGCCGAACGGCATTGCCAGCAGCGTCCCGCCAAAGCCGCACACGCCCTGGATCACCAGCGTCGAAAACACCACCGCGTAAAACAGCAAAAACTCCATGCAATCTACCCCTCATCTGCGAAAGCCTCCGCGGCAGCAGAGCTGCCACGGAGGCTCGTTTCCTCACATTACACGCCGCGCAGGTCGTCGTCCTTCATGCAGAGATGGACGGCGCCGAGCTTGAACGTCTGCGGCAGGGCAAGGATCCTGGGGTTGGGTCCGACATACTTCTTCATTGCGTCCGCCAGTGCCTCCTCAAAGGTCGCGCGGGTCTTCAGTCCCATTCCTCTCGCGATACCCGGCTCCTGTGCGCCCACGATGTAGATCGCGGAGGTGTTCATCTCGGCGATGTGACCGCAGCTCATCATGGAAAAGCCGTGGAAGGGGTGGAAGGCGTTGCAGAAGCGGTATTTGCGGATATACTCCTCGTTGGTGGCGAAATACTCGCCATAACGATCCATGTCCGGCAGAATGTTCATATGGTCGTGCTGGAACATCTCATACAGCTCTCTGAGATAGGGCCAGCGCTCGTCATGGAAATACCCGTTGCAGATGGAGGAGCAGATGATCACACAGTTTTCCTTCATCACGCGCTTGTGGCGGATCACCTGGGCGGAAAGCGCCTGCATCATCTGGATGGGATTCGTGCCCATGCCATCGCCATAGTGGAAATTCTGCGGCATACCGAAGACCATGACATCGTACTTCTCCTCGGCAAAGGGGACATAGGTGCGCTGATTGGCAAGCTGCCAGGATACGGGCTGCATCTCCTTCGCATAGCCGGAATAGACGGCGATCTGGCGGGAATAGGTGTCGAGAACCGCGTCGCAGCAGAAGAAGGGATGCCCCATGCACTTTTCCATGTGCATCCCGATCTCGTCAAACTTGGTGCGCATCAGGCTGTGGCCGGAAACGGGGGTGAAGTCGCTGCGGTGCATTACCTTCGGCACATGATGGGACGCGATGGAGCGCCAATGGGTGCTGCCGGTAGCGCAGTGCTTGTAGCCGCCGGAATAGCCGCCATAGGGATTCCCCTGGGTGTGCCCGATGAGGATGGGGATGTCGCACTCAAAGACATACCGGTTCATCAGCACCGGATCGCCCCGCTCGGTGCATCCCAGATCCACCATGTGCGCAGCGTCCTCGGAATCGTGGGAGGTGATCTGACCGGTGTAGTAGAACTCACCGAACAGCTCCTCGCCCAGGATCTGCTTCATTTCGGCGACCGTGGCGCGGGGATGCAGACCGTTGGAGATCAGCAGAAGGATGTCCTTCTTCTCCACGCCGCACTCCAGCAGAATGTCCAGACACGCGCGGATCGAAACCTTTCTGTGGGAGGTGGGCTGCACGCCGCCCTTGACGATATCGGGGATCACGAAAACAACCTTTTTCCCCTTGCCGTTTCCCGTCACCTCCCGCAGAGAGGGCATCCCGATCGGATTCTCCAGCGATTCGCGGGTCAGCCGATACAGGGTATCCCAATCCTGGGGCAGACACGGGGGATCGGGAACCGTTTTCCCCGGAATAAACACCTCTGTGCTGTCCGGCAGTTCCGCGCTCATCAGTCCATGCCCGTATTCAAATTCAAGCTTCATATGTATTACTCCTCATTTCCCCAGATAGGTACGGATAATCTCCAGGTACTCGTCAGGATAAAAACCGATCTCCCCCTGGAAACGGGTCAGGGCGATCAGTCCGCCATCGATCTCCTCGATGGATGCCAGCATTTCCGCGTTATCCGTTTTCAGCCCGCCGCCGTACACCACGTCGATGCCGCCGGTGACTTCCTTCACGAAGCGGGCGACCTTGGTAATGTACTCCTTTCCGGCAGGTGTCTTCCCCGGACCAATGGACCACACCGGCTCATACCCGATAACGACGCGGGAGAGATCCACGTCCTTCAACCCGACCTCCAGCTGCTCCCGCAGGACCTGATCCCAGCGATCCAGCTCCACATCCATTTCGCCGATGCAGTAAAGAACCTTCAGCCCCCGCTCCGTCGCGGCGCGGACCTCCTGATTCAGAATGGCATTGACGGCAGTATAGTCCGTGACGCCCGCCGCCTTCAGGATCGCCTCCTTCGCGCGCCGCTCCTCGCAGTGCCCGATCAGCGCATGCGTGCAGCCGAGAGCCGATGCCGCCGACGCCGGCAAAAACGTGGTCATGGCACCGAAGTTGCCGCCCGCCGCCGTATCCTGTGTAAACATTCCCTGACAACCGATATGGATGGGGCTGTCCTTTGTGCGCGCCGCCGCTGCGGGGAGCAGGTGTGCCTCGGGATAGAACTGGACAAACTCCACATCCTGCGGGTCGTAACGCTTCAGCTCCTCCTGCGTGGCGGCGACAATACCGCCGCCCCAACTCTCTACAGGAAAGAGCCGATT
>CAYPWQ010000040.1:0-7494 GCA_964414495.1 uncultured Oscillospiraceae bacterium | reverse complement strand
CTGGATCGTGGACGACTGCGCCAAGTTCGTGGAGCGGGAGATCCGCCGGGGCAAGCGTTACGACGCCATCATCATGGATCCCCCCAGCTATGGCCGTGGGCCTTCGGGCGAGGTGTGGAAGCTGGAGGAGAGCCTGTATCCCTTTTTGAAGCTGGTGACGGGGGTGCTGTCTGAAAATCCCCTGTTCATCATTCTGAACTCCTATACCACGGGCCTTGCCCCCTCGGTGCTGGGCTATCTGCTGCACACGCTGGTCTGCGAGCGATACGGCGGGCGCGTGGAATGGGACGAGCTGGGTCTGCCCTGCACTGCCAGCGGCATGGCCCTGCCCTGCGGCGCAACGGGCCGCTGGATGAGCGAATAAACGATCCGCCTTTCGGCGGAAGAAGGAAACGAATCACATGAGCATCATCGAGATCGATCATCTCTGCTATACCTATCCTGTGCCGGAGGGACAGGAGGAGACGGCGGCGCTGCGGGATGTGACCCTTGCCATTGAAAAGGGCAGCTTTACCGCCGTGCTGGGGCACAACGGATCCGGCAAATCCACCCTGGCCAAGCAGATGAGCGCCGTGCTGCTGCCCACCTCCGGCCGGGTGCTGGTGGACGGCATGAGCACGGCGGAGGAAGCAAACATCCTGCCCATCCGCAGAAGAGTGGGCATGGTCTTTCAGAACCCGGACAACCAGATCGTCGCCAACGTGGTGGAGGAGGATGTGGCCTTCGCGCCGGAAAATCTGGGCGTGCCCACGGAGGAGATCCGGCGGCGCGTGGACGAGGCGCTGGCCGCCGTGGGGATGGAGAAATTCCGTCTCCATGCGCCGCACCTGCTCAGCGGCGGACAGAAGCAGCGCATCGCCATCGCGGGCGTGCTTGCCATGGAGCCGGAGGTGCTGGTGCTGGACGAGGTGACGGCCATGCTGGATCCGGAGGGGCGGAAGGAAGTGCTGGAAACGGTGCACCGCCTGAACCGGGAGCGGGGCATGACCGTGGTGCTCATCACCCACCACATGAGCGAGGTGGAGAAGGCCGACCGGGTCATCGTCATGGAGCAGGGCAGCGTCGTCATGGACGGCACGCCGCGGGAGATATTCCCTCGGGTGGAGGAGCTGCGGAAACTGTCGCTGGACGTGCCGGGAACGGTGGACCTGCTCTACGAGCTGCGGCGGCACGGCTGGGACGTGCCGCTGGATGCGCTGAGCATCGAAGAATGTGCAGACGCGATCTGCAAGTCTCTGGAATAAAGCGAGGACACTGCATTGGAACCGATTTTGCGCGTGGAAAACCTGAGCCATGTCTACAGCGCCGGCACCCCCTTTGAAAAGGGCGCTGTGCGGAACGTGAGCTTTGACGTGTATCCGGGGGAGCTTTTGGGCGTCATCGGTCACACGGGCTCGGGCAAATCCACCTTGATCCAGCACCTCAACGGGCTGCTTCGGCCCACGGAGGGGCATATCTATCTGGCGGGGCAGGACATCTGGGAAAAACCCAGGGAGATCCGCTCCGTCCGCTTCCGGGTGGGACTGGTGTTCCAGTACCCGGAATATCAGCTGTTTGAAGAGACCGTCCGCGCGGACGTGGCCTTTGGCCCGAAGAACATGGGCCTCTCCGGCGAGGAGCTGGAAACGCGGGTGCGCGAGGCGCTGGAGGACGTGGGTCTGGAGGAGAGCCTGCTGGAGAAATCCCCCTTTGAACTCAGCGGCGGACAGAAGCGCCGCGTCGCCATTGCGGGCGTGCTGGCCATGCGGCCGGAGGTGCTGATCCTGGACGAGCCCACGGCGGGCCTCGACCCGGAGGGACGGGAGAATCTGCTGCGCTGCCTGAAGGCCTATCAGGACCGGCGGAAGAGCACGGTGCTGATGGTGAGCCACAGCATGAGCGAGATCGCCCGCTTTTCCGACCGCATCCTTGTGATGAAGGACGGCGGCGTGCTGATGTGCGGCACGCCGGAGCAGGTCTTTACCCGCACGGCGGAGCTGGAGGAGGCGGGGCTGAACACCCCCCGGGCCGCCCGCATCGCGCTGGAGCTGCGCCGCCGCGGTGTGGCGCTGCCGGAGAGCATCTTCACCATGGAGGCGCTGGTCGAGGCGCTGACGGCGAAGAAGGGAGGCGGCGTATGCTGAAGGACATCACCCTTGGACAGTACTTCCCCGGCGATACCCTGGCCCACCGTCTCGATCCCCGCACGAAGCTCATCATGACGGTGCTGTATATCGTGGCGCTGTTCTGCGCGGGGTCCTATGTGAGCTATGGACTGATGATCCTCTGGCTCGTGACCGCGGTGCAGACGGCGAAGGTGAAGTACAGCGCTCTTGTGAAGGGCATGAAGCCGGTGTGGTTCATCATTGTGTTCACCGCCGTGCTGAACATCATCTATGTCAAGGGCACGCCCCTTGTGACCATCTGGAAGTTCACCATCTATTGGGAGGGTGTGCGCACGGCGGTCTATATGATCCTGCGCATCGCGCTGCTCATCATGGGCACCTTCCTTCTGACCTATACCACCAGTCCCATCCGTCTGACGGACGGACTGGAGAGTCTGCTGTCTCCGCTGAAAAAGCTCCATGCCCCGGTGCATGAGCTCAGCATGATGATGGCCATTGCCCTGCGCTTCATCCCCACCCTCATCGAGGAGACGGATCGCATCATGTCGGCGCAGAAGGCGCGGGGCGCGGACTTTGAAAGCGGCAATCTGCTGCAGCGGGCCAAGGCCCTGGTGCCCATTCTGGTGCCGCTGTTCATCTCGGCCTTCCGGCGGGCGGACGAGCTGGCAACGGCCATGGAGTGCCGCTGCTACAGCGGCGGCGAGGGCCGCACGAAGCTGCATGTCCTGCGCTACAGCGGCGCGGACTATGCCGTCCTGGCGGGAACGGCCGCGCTGACCGCGGCGGTGATCTGTCTGGGGCGGCTGGGATTATAACCATAACGACAACCGCGGCGGAGGGGCACTCCGCCGGAAAGGAGGGTGACGGATGCGGAACATCGCGCTGAAGCTCATGTATAACGGCACGGCCTATCACGGCTGGCAGGTGCAGAAGACCGAGGTCACGGTGGGCGAAACGCTGGAAAAGGCCATCGGCAGGGTCTGCGGCCAGCGCATCCACCTCACCGGCTGCGGCCGCACGGACGCGGGTGTCCACGCGGAGGGGTATGTGGCAAATTTCCGGACGGATTCCCGCATCCCGGTGGATCGGCTGCCCTTTGCGGTGAACACCCACACGCCGGAGGATATCGTGGTGAAGGAGGCCTTTGAGGTGGCGGAGGATTTCAACGCCATCGGCTCCTGCATCAAAAAGGAATACACCTATCGCATCTTCAACTCCCGGATCAAGAATCCGTTTTATGTCAACCGCGCGTATTTCTATCCCAAGCGGCTGGATGAGGCGGTGATGGATCGGGCGGCCCGGGCCTTCGAGGGCACCCACGATTTTGCCGCAGTGCGCAGCGTTGGAACGGACGTGAAGAGCACGGTGCGGACGGTACATTACTGTTATGTCAACCGGAGCGGCGATCTGCTGGAGCTGAAGGTCTGCGCCGACGGGTTCCTGTACAACATGGTGCGGGCCATTACGGGCACGGTGCTGTACGCGGCGGAGGGGAAGCTGACGCCGGAGGATATCCCCCGGATCCTTGCCTCCGGCAACCGGACTCTCGCGGGACCCACGGTGCCCCCCGGGGGACTTTACATGACGAAACTCTGGTACGAGGATGAACGGCTGAATGTCTGAATTTGAGTTTTACAAGGATCTGCAGGAGGACGCCCCGGAGCGGGTGGAGGAGCAGGAAGTGAAGAGCCGGCTGAAAAAGCCGGTGCGCGACCCGAAAAAGATCGTTCTGGCGGCGCTGATCGTGGTGGTGCTGGCGGTGGTGGGTCTCGCGGCGTGGCGCGGCGGCACGGGCTTTGACGTGCTGCGCCGCCGCATCGCACTGGCGTCCTTCCCGGAGAATGTGGGCGGCACGCGGGGGAGCTACAGCTATGAAAGCGACAAGCTCAGCCGCTTTGCCCCGCTGGGCGACGGCTGCTTGCTGGTGGCCAACAGCAGCTCGATCCGCATTCTGGACGGCAAGGGCAGCACGGTCTACGCGGAGGAGGTCTATCTGGACGATCCGGCGGTGGCCTATGGCGGCGGAACGGCGGTGGTCTACGATGTGGGCGGCACCACGCTGCGCTGGCTGGGCCGGTCGGGCGAGCTGGCGAAGATCAGCTGCACGGGCATCCTCTCCGCCACACTGAATGACGAGGGCTGGCTGGCCATCACGGATCAGTGCAGCGGCTATAAGGGCGCGGTGCAGATCTATACGCCTGCGCAGGAGCAGGCCTTTACCTTTTATTCTTCCGAGCGCTTTGTGACGGATGCCTGTGTGCTCAGCGGCGGCAAGCGCTTTGCCGCCGTGACGGTGGGGCAGCAGGACGGCGTGTTCCTCAGCAACGTCCTGATCTACCGGCTGGACAGTGTGGAGCCGGAATCGGCCTGCGCCGTGACAGATGCCTATGTGACCCATCTCGGCACGGTGGGGGATACCCTGTCGCTGGCGGCGGACACGAGCCTGACCTGTCTTGATGAAAAGGGCGTTCTCAGCGGCAGCTATGATTACAGCGCGCTCTATCTCCGCGGCTGCGACTTCGGCGGCGACGATTTCACGACGCTGCTGCTCTCCCGCTTCCGTTCCGGCACCCTGGGCGCGGTGATGACCGTGGACAGGGACGGCACGGTACGGGCGGCGCAGGAGATGGACGAGGAGATCCTGGATATTTCGGCGGCGGGGGACTATGTTTCCGTGCTGTACCAGAACCGGGTGGGGATCTATACGGATCAGATGAAGCTCTATGCGGAGCACGCCGCCACGCAGGCGGAGCGCATTTTCCAGCAGAGCGACGGAACGGTGCTGGCCGTGGGTGCGACCTCAGCCTGCATCATCGTGCCGTGAGCATGGGGCCTGCGGCGCGGCCATAAACTACTGCGGAGAGGAGGCGGCGCGATATGCAGGAGCCTGGCATCATACACATCATTCTGGCCCTTCTCGTGCTGGGCGCGGCAGTTCTCGGCGCGGTGCGGGGACTATACCGTTCGCTGGCGGGGGTGCTGGCGCTGGTGCTCGCCATTGCGGGTGCGGGCTGGCTCACCGAGACCTGCGCGGCGGGCGTGGAGGACTGTATCCGTCCCGTGCTGACGGAGCGGATGGAAACGCTGGTACACGACGCGGTGGCGCGGGATACGGCGGAGGCGGGCAGCGGCCTTGCGGAGTCCTCGCTGTTTTCCTCGGCGGAGGCGCTGCTGGAGCGCTTTGGCTGGGAGGGCGACCTCGGCGAAGTGATCGAGGAGCGCACGGAGAGCGCCCTGCTGGGCGCGGAGGCGGCGCTTGCCGCGGCGCTGGTGGAGAGCATTCTGCCTGCCGCCGTGCGGACGGTGCTGAAGGCCGTGTTCTTCCTGCTGTTGCTGCTGGCGCTGGGGCTGCTGCTGCGGCTGCTGCGCCCCGTGATCGAGCATCTGCCGGTGATCCGGCAGTGCAACACCCTGCTGGGCGCGGCGGCGGGGCTGGCGCAGGGCCTGCTGCTGGCCTGGGCGCTGCTGTGGTTCGCGCAGCGGGTGGGCCTTGCGGCGTGAGCGCCGGGAAGCGCCCGTTTTGAAAAAGCCTGTTCCTGCCTGACCCGGACGGCGAGACTGCCGGGGCAAGCATGTTTTGTTTCATTTTTTCGGAGGTAAACTATGCAGCCAACACTTTGTTCCAGATGCAAAAAGAATATTGCCGTGGTCTTCATTTCAAAGATCGAGAACGGGGAGACGGTGAACGAGGGCCTGTGCCTTCGCTGCGCCAAGGAGATCAATCTGCCCCAGGTGAAGGAAATGATGGAGCGCATGGGCATCAGCGACGACGATCTGGACAACATCGGCAACGAGATGCTGCAGGCGTTCGGCGGCGCGGAGGAGGCGGAGGATCTGCCCGACGCGCCGGAGGATGAGGAGGACAGCGGCAAGACCGCCACCTTCCCCTTCCTGAACCGGCTCTTCGGCGGTGCGCCCGCCCAGGGCGAGGCAGCCCCGGCGGCGGAGGAGCCGCCGAAGGGCGAGAGCGGCGGCAAGCGCCGCAATGCCAAGTTCAAATTCCTGGAGGGCTACTGCATCAATCTGACGGATCGGGCGCGGAAGAACCGGCTGGATGCCGTCATTGGCCGTGAGCAGGAGATCGAGCGGGTGATCCAGATCCTGAACCGCCGGCAGAAGAACAATCCCTGCCTCATCGGTGAGCCCGGCGTGGGCAAGACCGCCATCGCGGAGGGGCTGGCCCAGCGCATCAGCGCGGGCGACGTGCCCTTCAAGCTGCGGGATAAGGAGGTCTATCTGCTGGATCTGACCGCTCTTGTGGCGGGCACCCAGTTCCGCGGCCAGTTCGAAAGCCGCATGAAGGGTCTCATCGAGGATATCCGCAAGGCGGGCAACATCATCCTCGTCATCGACGAGATCCACAACATCGTGGGCGCGGGGGATGCCGAGGGTAGCATGAACGCCGCCAACATCCTGAAGCCCGCCCTGTCCCGGGGCGAGATCCAGGTCATCGGCGCCACTACCTTCACGGAATACCGCAAGCACATCGAAAAGGACACGGCGCTGGAGCGCCGCTTCCAGCCGGTGACGGTGAACGAGCCGTCTCTGGCCGACACGCTGAAGATCCTGCGGGGCATCGCTCACTATTACGAGGAGCACCACGGTGTGCTCATCCCGGACGGCGTGCTGCGGCAGGCGGTGCAGCTGAGCGAACGCTACATCACTGACCGTTTCCTGCCGGATAAGGCCATCGACCTGATCGACGAGGCCTGCTCCGATCTGAATCTGAAAAATCCCGAGATCAACCGCCGCATGGAGGCGAAGCAGGAGCTGGAGAACATCGTTTTCGAGCGGGAGGAGCTCATGTCCGCTCCCACGCCGGAGGGCGCGGGCGAGGATTTCCTGGATCACCGCTATGCCCGCATCGCGGAGCTGCGCAGCGAGGAGCTGAAGCTGCAGGCGGAGCTGGACGCACTGGAGAAAAAGGGCGCACCAAAGCTGGGCATGGAGAATCTGGCGCGGGTCATCGAGCTCTGGACCAAGATCCCGGCCAGCAAGATCCGGGAGGAGGATTATCAGCGTCTGAGCCAGCTGGATCAGCGGCTGAAGGCTCACATCGTGGGCCAGGACGAGGCCATCGCCGCCGTCACCGCCGCCATCCGCCGCAGCCGCGTGGGCATTTCGCCCAAGCATAAGCCCGTGAGCTTCATCTTTGTGGGCGCAACGGGCGTGGGCAAGACGGAGCTTGTGAAGCAGCTGGCGGAGGATCTGTTCAACACGCCGGATGCCCTGATCCGCCTTGACATGTCTGAGTTCATGGAAAAACACTCCGTTTCCCGCATCATCGGCTCGCCTCCCGGCTATGTGGGCTATGACGAGGCGGGGCAGCTGACGGAGAAGATCCGCCGCAAGCCCTATGCCGTCATCCTCTTCGACGAGATCGAAAAGG
>CAYPWQ010000039.1:0-7743 GCA_964414495.1 uncultured Oscillospiraceae bacterium | reverse complement strand
CTCGAAAAAGGTGCGTGTGGAGTTCTCTTTGGAAGATATGGATATGTCGGATTTTCAGGAC
This sequence comes from uncultured Oscillospiraceae bacterium, assembly GCA_964414495.1. GTDB lineage: Bacteria > Bacillota > Clostridia > Oscillospirales > Oscillospiraceae > RGIG5472. The sequence continues at coordinate 7,682 of CAYPWQ010000039.1, read as the reverse complement.
AGTGCGACCTACACACAGATTAAGGACTATGTACTGGAACACAGCGGATTAAAGGTTTCTAACCTGTATATTTCTCAGATTAAACGGAAGTGTGGAATTGAGGTTGGAAAGAATTACAATCTGCCGAAGTCCGAAGATAGCAGACAGCCACAGTGTCCACCGGAGAAAGAGAAAGCAATTAGAGAAGCGTTTGAATATTTTGGATTAATTTGAGGGAAAAAGGGATGAAGTTAATTGAGCCATTAGTGGGAGAACGAATTGTTATACGCAATTACAGAAAGCCTGATTTGAAATTTTTGACAGATATGTGGTTTGATGAAGAAAACGGGAAATATATGTCTGACCCGACAAGAGCATATGTCGATGACAGATATCAAAGCATTTTAGATGATCTGGAAAATAGTGAGGATGGATATTATCTGGTTGTGGAGCTGAGAAATGGAGGCGTTTCTATCGGTTCAACCGGGATTTTTCCAACGGGAGATGACACATATGATATCGGCTACTGTGTTCATAAAAGTAAATGGCAGCAGGGTTTTGGTACCGAAATTGTTGCACTTCTTCTTGAATGGATGAGAAATCATGGTGCAAACAAGGTTATGGCAGAGGTGGCAATCGCTAATCTGCCATCTAATCTGCTCTTGCAAAAATTTGGATTTGCAGCTGAGAAAACAAGTACATTTCGAAAATATAATATGGATGTGCAATTTGACAGCTATATTTATGCGAAAGTGCTTTGAACAGACGCAGTAAAGCGTTTCGCTAAGGAGAAGAAATGAACGCAATTAAAACCGAAAGACTAACCATTCGTCGCATTGTAGCAGACGATTGGAAAAGCATAAAAGAAATATGGGTGGACTTTAACACTTCTGCCCTTTCACAGTATGACAAGCCACACATTACCGATGATGCGGATGTTCAGCCAAGGATTGCAAAATGGGCAGTAGCGAATAGCGGCACCGAGCATATGTTTTTTGCCGTTTGCCTTGGTAATACCATTATCGGGTACAGTGCCTTTAACATCCGAGAGAACGGATACGAGATTGGCTATTGCTTCCACTCCGCATATCACGGCAGGGGATACGCAAAGGAAAGTCATATGGCACTCATTGAATATATGCGTGAGCGTGGCATCAAAAGACTGACCGCAGGCACGGCAATCAATAACACCCCGTCCGTTGCACTTCTCATATCCTTGGGATTTGAGCTGATTCGAACAGAAAAGGTGTCGTTTTACAAGGATGCTGACGGCAACGATATTGTGTTTGACGGCGGTGTGTTTGAATTGATGCTGTAAGCGAGGAATAAACGATGGACGAAAAACTACTCGGCAAATGCGGCTTTTATTGCGGTGCCTGCCCTACATACATAAACGGCGGTTGCAGTGGTTGTGAGGATGAACACACTACGGGAGATTGCTTCACCCGTGATTGCGTAAAAGAAAAAGAAATTGATTTCTGCGGAGAGTGCAAGAGCTTTCCGTGTAACACGATTATGACCAAGCCGCACTCCACCGTGCTTGATAAGGATTGGCTTGCGTGGAAGAAGAAAAATGGGAGGTGTGGATGAATATGGAAATCAGAGAATACAAAACATACAACGAAATGGAAATTCTTGGTCTATACGCAAGTGTAGGCTGGACTGCCTAGACGGATCATCCAGAGGTGCTGCGTAAAGGGTTTGAAAACTCTATGCTGACCCTTGCAGCTTACGAGGGCGATCAGTTTCTTGGTATCATTCGTGCCGTTGGTGATGGACATACCATCGTATTCGTGCAAGACATTTTGGTGTTCCCGGAACATCAGCGGAAAGGCATCGGTTCTGCACTTCTGCAAGCTGTCTTAGACAGATACAGCCATGTGCGGCAGATAGAACTAGCAACGGACAATACACCGAAAACCATTGCTTTTTATAAGTCTATGGGGTTCCGGGAAATGTCTGAGATCGGCTGCTGTGGATTTATGAAAGCGTAATTTTTTAGTAAAACAGCTGCAATTTTCATCCCCCGCGCAGGATGGAAATTGCGGCGGTTTTGCATTTTCAAAGCATGGGTGTCGGCCTGCATTTTCACAGTGCCGGCAGGCGGGGGCAGCCCTGCCGCCCAACGAAAAGCGCAAAAAAGCAGCACCGCTGCCGGTGCTGCTTTTTTGATCCTGTCAGCGGATCAGGTTGTAGATGGCCTGCGCGTAGATCTTGGCGATGCGCCGCAGATCCTCCAGCGCCAGAAATTCGTTGCACTGGTGCGCCAGCTCCTTCTGACCGGGGAAGACCGGGCCGAAGGAGACCGTGTTCTTGACATAGCGGCAATAGGTGCCGCCGCCGATGGAGATGCAGCGGGGCTCCTCGCCGGTACACTCCTCATAGGCCTGCTGCAGCTTGCGGATGAAGGGACGATCCTTCTCCACATACAGCGGCGGCTTGTGCTGGATCAGCTCGAATTCCGCGCCGAGAGCGGCTCCGGCCTCCTTCAGGCGGGCCAGCAGCGCCTCGCCGTCGTGCGTCACCGGATAGCGGATGTCGAACTTGACAACGCCGCCCGCCGCATCCATGTCGATGATGGCGGTGTTGAAGGTCAGCGCGCCGGAGATATCATCGCGGCAGGCAAGACCCAGGGAGGCGCCGTCGGTCTCGTCCTTCAGCTGTGCGGCAAAGGCGTGGAGCGAGCGCTTGAGAGGCGAATCCGCTGCCGGGAAGAGCGCGCACAGGAGCTGCAGCAGCCCCTGGATCGCGTTAACGCCCTCGGCGGGATAGCAGGCATGGGAGGCGACGCCGAAGGCCTCGATCCGCAGACCGTCCTGTTCCTCCGCGGCCTGGAAGCGGACACGGGTGGGCTGCAGCTGCTGCACCGCCGCGTCAAAGGCTGCGGGCGAAACGCCTGACACCACGGCGGAGGCGTGATCCGGCACCACGTTCAGCCGGGTGCCTGCCTGAAGGCGAAGAATGTCGCCGTCTGCGCCGGGGATATGATAGAGGAAGCGGATGGTGCCCTTTTCTGCGTGGATGATGGGGAATTCTGCGTCGGGGGAGAAGCCATAGTCCGGGGCCTTCTCCCGCTCCAGATAGTAATGGATGCCGCGGGCAAAGGTCTCCTCATCTGTGCCCCAGATCAGGCGGCAGCGCCGGGATATGGGCAGACCGCTGTCCAGAACGGCCTTCATGCCGTAAAGACAGGCGATGCTGGGGCCTTTGTCGTCCACGGAGCCGCGGCCGTACAGACGGCCGTCCACGACCTCTGCCGAATAGGGGGGCACCAGCCACTGGCCCACGGCGGGCACAACGTCCAGATGGGCGAGAATGGCCACCTGCTCCTCGCCGCTGCCCATTTCCGCATAGCCGGCATAGCCGTCGATGTTCCGGGTGGAAAAGCCCATATCGGCCGCCTTTTTCAGGGCGAGCTGCAGGGCCTCGGCGATGGGTGCGCCGAAGGGCGCGCCGGGGGCGGCCGCGCTTTCATCCAGCACGCTGGGGATCCGGACGAGCTCCTGCACGTCCCGGAGCATGGCATCAAAGTGGTCGTCGATATAGCGATTCAGTTCTTTTTCCATGGCAGAACTCCTTTTTCTGATATTCGCAAAACGATTCTAACACTAATATTAAAATTTTAATATCGGCAATAATGACAAAAAAGCAGCTATTTGCGGGGAAAGTTGCACAAAGCGCGAAAAGATTTTGTGAAAAACTAAGTTGAAACAGCACGAAAATCCGCGAGAAAAACAGCAGTCCATCCAAAAATCCGCAAGGGGAGATCATTTGGTGGTTTTTCTGAGCAAAAATGAAAATGCTGAAAAATTCTATGACATTAAACTGAATTATTTTATTTGCACAAAACGTAACGAAGTTTTTTGGATTGATTCACAGTGGAAAAACGACCCAAACTATTATAAAATTTTGATAAAGGGAGCGATAAACAAAAACTGATAAGAGCTGCCCAGAGCCACATTTTTTGGAGGTGCGTTTTATGGAAGTAAGAATCGGCGTGGAGATGCGTGATGAATACCGTCGGCTGGAGGTGTTCCGCGGCGCGATGAAGTTCATGCGCGATTTTCTGCTGGCCAAGCCCGGCGAAAATGTTGTGATTACCTATGATACCTGCGTGGACGAGCGTGTCGTGAAGGCACTGGTGGAGGCGACCTACGCGCTGGACGCCGTTCCCACCCTGATCTATACACCCACTTCCAAGAAGTTCTTCAGCGCGGCCACGCCCCCGAAGCCCCTCTGCGAGGCCATTGCCGTGGCAGACCTCTGGGTGGAGCTGTCCTATGGTTCCATCATGCACAGCGCGCCCTACCGCCGCGCCGTGGATGAGAACGGCGCCCGCTACATCTGCGCCACGGGCCTGGATGTGGAGATGCTGGTGAACCTTATCGAAAAGGTGGATCTCGACAAGGTGATCGAGCTGGGCGAGTATTTCCGCAGAAGACTGGAGGCGGCGGACGAGATCGTCGTCACGAGCAAGTCCGGCACCCACCTGACTGCCCGCCAGAAGGGCCGCAAGATCCGTCACAGCGGCATCAAGGCCTCCATCAAGGGCTATCCCGTCATGATGCCTGGCCAGACCTCCTGGTGCCCCATCGAGGAGACCATCAACGGCACGCTGGTCTTTGACGGCGCGGTGTTCCCCCCTGAGCTCGGCATCCTGAAGAATCAGATCAACATGGAGCTGGTGGAGGGCCGCGTGACGAAGGTGTACGGCGACGGCTTCGAGGCAAAGGCCTATGACGAGTGGCTGCGCGGCTTCGGCGATCCCAACATGCTGCGCCTGGCCCACTATTCCCAGGGCTTCAACCCCGGCGTGACCAAGTGCACGGGCCGCATCGTCGAGGACGAGCGCGTGTTCGGCTGCATGGAGTTCGGCATCGGTTCCCAGGGCATCCGCATCGGCGGCGTTTCCTGGAACGCAGCCTCCCACACCGACGGCATCCTGCTGCGTCCCTCCATCTATCTGGACGGCGAGGCGCTGGAGGAGGACGGCATCTATGTGGATCCCACGGCGCGCAAGCTCTGCGAGGAGCTGGGCATCGAGGGCTATTGATCGATTTACCGCAGCGCGGCTGCTGTAAATACTTTTCCAAGGCACAGAAACACGGGCACATTATTATGAAGTAAAGGAGATAAAGAAAGTGAAACGTTATCTTGCATTGATCCTTGCTCTATGCATGACCCTTGCGCTCGCTGCCTGCGGCGGTTCCGGTGACGGCGGCGAGGGCGAGAGCTCCACCGGCGCGATCCCGACGGAGAGCATTTTCCGCTTCTCTCAGGTCAGTATGCCCAACATCGACCCCGCCTGCGGCAGTGACCTCGCAGCTACCAATGTGTTTACCAACGTGTATGATCCCCTGCTCTTCCCCACGGAGGACGGCGGCGTTGAGCCCTGGATCGCAGAGAGCTACGAGCCCTCTGAGGACGGCCTCAGCTGGACCTTCCACATCCGTCAGGGCATCAAGTTCCACAGCGGCAATGATCTGACCGCCAAGGACGTGAAGTACTCCATGGATCGTCTCTGCACCATCGGTGAAGGCGTGGCCTACATGTTCTACGACTACATCAAGGAAGTGGAAGTGGTGAACGATTACACCGTGGTGTTCCACTGCAACGAGGTCTATGGCCCCCTGATCGCCAACCTGATGGTGTTCTACGTGCTCGACAGCGAGCTCGTCAAGGCCAACACCATTGACAACGGCGACTACGGCGAGAACGGCGACTACGGCAAGGCCTTCCTGCTGACCACCGACGCCGGCTCCGGCCCCTATCACATCACCGAGATCTCCACCAACATCTCCATCAGCGGCGAGAAGTTTGCGGACTACTGGGCCGGCATCCCTGAGGAGGCTCCCGAGAAGTTCGTGCTCTACGCCTCCAACGATGCCGTTACCGTCAAGACCATGATGTTCCGCAGAGAGCTGGAGGCGGCTGACTCCTATCAGTCTGCTGAGAACATCAAGTCCATGCTGGAAGGCGACGAGACCTTCAAGCTGGCCTACAACTACACCGGCGGCGGCGTCAACCTCTGGATGAACAACCAGAAGGCACCTTTCGATGATCCCAAGGTCCGCGAGGCCTTCGGCTATCTCTTCGATTACGACACGCTCTGCACCATCATTCAGCCCGACTCCGCAGTGAAGAAGTCCATCGTCCCCTCCGGCAAGCTGGGCTGGACACCTGTGTTCGACTTCTCCTATGATCTGGAAAAGGCCAAGGCCTGCCTCGCTGAGTCCAAGTATGCGGACACCATCGGCGACATGGAGATCGAGTTCGTCTGGAACTCCGAGACCGCCGAGCGCGAGAAGATCGCTCTGATGGCCCAGGCTGCCGGCCAGCAGATCGGCCTGAACATCAAGATCGTGGAGCTGCCCTGGTCCACCATCGTTGCCAACGCCACCTCCTGCGAGACCTCTCCCATGGTCACGCTCTGCCAGGTCACGCCTCTGACGGGCGATGTGGCCTCCATGCTGGTGTCCATGCTGCGCACCAAGGAAGTGGGCACCTGGGAGAACATGAACTGGGTCAACGATCCCGCTCTGGACGAGCTCATCAACAAGGCCCTGGTCACGCTGGATCAGGACGAGCGCGCCAAGATCTATGAGGAGATCCAGGAATACTGCGGCAAGAACTTCACCTTCATTCCTCTGACCGAGACGCCTGAGCGCATCGTTTACCAGGCCTCCTACGTCGAGATGAATCCCCGCATTTCCGCCTCCGGCTACACCTTCTATCTGAGAGAGATCAAGGTCCATCCTGCACAGCAGTAATTACAAAAGAGCCCGCGCGGTCATTCCGGCGGAGAGCGCCTGTCCCGGCGAGTCCCTCCTGTTCCTGCGCGGCAGCTGCACCAAAGATTTTCACTGAAAATCGACCCATCAACCTGATAGACGACGATCATACACTTGGGGGATCTTCCCCCAAGTGTGTGATTATCAAGAGAAATGCTTCCGCGAAGGAGGGACAAACTTGTCATTTGTAAAGACGATAGTCAAACGATTGCTGCAGTCCATCATCGTGCTTGTGGGTCTGTCAATCATTATTTTTGCGCTGATGCGCATCATCCCTGGCGATCCGGCGCGACTGGCGCTGGGCCCGACGGCCCCGGAAGAGGTCGTGGAGGCGTATCGCGAGAGGATGCACTATAACGAGCCCTTTGTCAAGCAGTACCTGTATTGGCTGGGCGACGTGCTGCACGGCGATTTCGGCACCTCCACGGTGACGCGCCGCGAAGTGACCACGGATATGAAGGAGTTCCTGCCGGCGACACTGGAGCTCGTGATCTGGTCCGGTATCCCACCGATCTTCCTGTCGCTGATACTGGGCGTTCTGGGCGCCATGTATAAGGATAAATGGGTCGATTATGTGATCCGCTTCCTGAGCTATGCGATCGTGGCAACGCCCTCCTTTGTCCTGGCAGCCCTGCTGCTGCTCACCTTCGGCTACTGGATCCCCATCCTGCCGTCCATCGGCGGACGGCTGACCATGGGCATTCCCGTCCCGACGGCCACGGGCCTGACGGTGCTGGATCCCTCCATCGCGGGGAACCTCCACGCCGCCCGGGACGCCACCCTCCACAACGTGCCCCTGATGGGGGTCAATATGGGCAGCGTGGGCTTCATGGCCGAGCTGGAACGGGGGGAACTGACCCAGCTGGCCCCCCTGGCCCGGGGGGAGTTCGCCGTGGAGGAGCGGATGATGCT
>CAYPWQ010000038.1:0-7796 GCA_964414495.1 uncultured Oscillospiraceae bacterium | reverse complement strand
TGTAGATCTGCGTAGAGGAGATTTCCGCGTGGCCCAGCATCTCCTGAATGGAGCGGAGATCGGCGCCGTTTTCCAGCAGATGAGCCGCGAAGGAATGACGCAGGGTGTGCGGCGTGATGTCCTTTGTGATCTCCGCCTTTTCCTGATAGTATTTGATGATCTTCCAGAAGCCCTGGCGACTCATGCGGCCGCCGCTCATATTGACGAACAGAGCCTCCTCCGCCTCGTCTGCGATGATCTGGGGGCGCACGTCCCGGAGATAGTCCTGCAGCGCCTTCACCGCCACCTGATAGAGCGGGATGATGCGGCTCTTGCCGCGGCTCTCGCAGCGGATGAAGCCCGCGCTGAGATTCACGTCAGACACGTTCAGGGAGATCAGCTCGCTGACGCGGATGCCGGTGGCGTACAGCAGCTCCAGCATGGCGTGGTCACGGATGCTCTTGGCATCCACGCACTGGGGCTGCTCCAGAAACAGCTCCACCTCACGGCTGGTCAGGATCTGGGGATATTTCTTCTCGATCTTGGCCGTGGTCACGCCCTTGGCAGGATTGGTCTTTACCAGGGCGCGGGTCATGAGGTAGGCGTAGAACGACTTGATGGAGACCAGCGACCGGGTGACAGAGGCGGGAGACTTGCCCTGCGCCAGCATCCAGTCCGCATAGGACTGCACCTGCTCCTTTTTCACCTTGCGCAGATCCGTCTTGCCCAGCTCCTTCAGATAGCCGTGGAACTGGTGCAGATCCCGGACGTAGGAGCTGACCGTGTTGGAGGAGGAACGCTTTTCATGGATCAGATATTCGCGGTAGTCGGCAATATGATCGGCCAAAACAGCATCCTCCCTTCCGGAAAAATAGAATCATCCCACGGCCAGCCGCAGCAGCCAGGGCGTCAGCCAGAGGTCCAGCCCGGCGCCTGCGGCCAGCGCCGCCGCAGAAAACAGAAAACGCAGAAAATATGCTCGGTCATACAGTGCCCCGGCGCGCCGATGCCCCTGCCCCAGCGTGCAGCAGGTCAGCTCCCATGAGGTGCGGAGCGCCTGCCCGCCCAGAATGAAAAAGCAGGGCAGCGTGATGAGACAGCGAAGGCCCAGCACCGCCAGCGCCAGCGTCACGCCCCTGGCACCAAAGGCTGCCGTGAAGCAGCTGACGGAATAAGAAAAGGAAAAGGCCATGGCCGCCCCCAGCAGCGGCAGCAGCACCACGCCAAAGGAGGCAAAGCCCAGCAGAAAGGCCAACAGCGGATAGCGGAAATAAAGCAGCAGCGACTGCAAGACCCTTCGCAGGGACGGCTCGGTCTGCTGCGCCGTTTCGGCCCAGGTGCGGAGATACCGGTCGAGCTCTGATGTCACCTGCGCCGCTTCCCGCGCGGCAAAAAAGCGGCCCACATAGAGCCCCAGCATAAAAAACAGGAAAAAAAGCCCAAGAGACAGCAGCGCGCTCTTCTCTCTGGGCCGTGCTTTCGTACGACCGTTCGTCTGCATTCCATCACCTCGTCCCATGGTATGCGGCGGCGCAGAAAACAGAAGCAGAATCGAAGCTGTCAACTTGTGCTTTATTATCATATGTCAAGAAATCCTTTCGTGCAAGGGAAAAAGCTGGCGGTGCAAAAAGTTTGTTCATTATGTCAAATGTTATGTCAATTACATTATGTTAACTCGTGTGAACGTGTTTGAGGGCGCGCCCGGCCAACGCCACATCTTGTGGCGGCGGCACAGCAAAGCGGACAAGATATTCCCCCCTCCCCTTTCCGCCAAAAAGTCAAGCCCTTCTTCTGAAAAAATCATGGCAAGCATAATATTTTGTGAATTATTACCACAGTCCTCTCAGCGCTTACGTCCTGCGGCCTGCCGTCTGCGCCGCCGCTTTCCGCCTCCTGCCCTCATCGGGAGCAGTCCCGTCAGCAGAGCCGCCGCAAGGCTCATTGCCATCAGCTGCCATCGCCCGCCGCCGAGACCCGCGCCGCCATAGGCAAGCGCCCCTGCGCCCATGAGCAGCAGCTGACATCCCGGCCCCGCCAGCAGCGCCGCCCAGCAGAGCCGCCAGCCCTTTCTCCGCAGGAAGCAGGCGCCGCTGATCCCAGCCAGTGCCGTTGCCAGCCGCAGCGGCGGCAGCAGCGCCTGCGCGTCGATGCGGCCTGCGGCTCCTCCCCACCCCAGCATCAGCAGGCAGATCCCTTCTGTCAGGGCGCACAGCAGTACCGCCGCCGTTCCCTGTTTCACGATCGTTTTCTGAGACATAAAAACCTCCTCCGGTGCAGCTCTTGTCAGAGCCTATTCCGGAGGAGGTCTTTTTATGAATTTGGCGTCTTATTCCGCGGCGTTGTCGCTCTTGGGCTCCTCGTCCTTCTTCTCGGCCTTGGCACCCTTGGCAGCCTTCTTCTCGGCAGCAGCAGCGGCGGCAGCGGCAGCAGCAGTATCGTTGCTGGAAATGCCCCACTTGGCGACCTCGATGCGGACGCGGTCCTCGCTGGTCTCGAACACCACACTGTCCTCGCCGATGGCAACGACCTTGCCCTTCAGACCGCCGATGGTGGTGATGCTGTCACCCTTCTTCAGCGCATCGCGCATCTGCTGTGCGGCCTTCTTGCGCTTGTTTTCCGGACGGATCATCAGGAAATAGAAGATCGCGATCATGGCGACGAGCATAATGATACTGTACAGATCCATAGTTAAAACAGACTCCTTTATCTTTTTGGGTTCACATATTGGATATTATATCGAATGGGACGATGAATTGCAAGAGTGAGTTTCGCGCTCAGCAGCGCTTTTCCAGCTGGCCGCTGTACCGGCTGCGGAACTGCTGGAAAGTGCCCTCGTCCAGCGCAGCGCGGATGCGCTCCAGAAGCGTATTGTAGAAATAGAGATTGTGCATCACCGCAAGGCGCATGGCCAGCATCTCCTCCGCCTTGAACAGATGGCGCAGATATGCGCGCGAGAAGTTCCGGCAGACCGGGCAGTCGCATTCCGGGTCGATGGGGCTCTCATCCAGCGTGTACTTTTCATTGCGGATGTTCAGCGTGCCGCTCCAGGTAAAGAGCTTGCCGTGCCGCGCATTCCGGGCGGGCATCACGCAGTCGAAGAAATCAACGCCACGCGCCACGCCCTCGATGATATTGGAGGGCGTGCCCACGCCCATGAGGTAGCGGGGCTTGTCCTGCGGCATGTGGGGCTCCACCGCGTCGATGATGTCGTACATCACCTGCGTCTCCTCCCCCACGGCGAGGCCGCCAATGGCAAAGCCGTCGCAGGGCAGCTCGCGGATCTTTTTCATGTGCTCCACGCGAAGATCCGCATAGGTGCCGCCCTGATTGATGCCGAAAAGCATCTGATCCGGGTTCACGGCATCCGGCTCCGCGCAGTACTCCTGATGGGCCTTCACGCAGCGCTCCAGCCAGCGGTAGGTGCGGTCACAGGAGTTTTTCACATACTGATAGGGCGCGGGATTCTCGATGCACTCGTCAAAGGCCATGGCGATGTCGGAGCCAAGATTCGCCTGGATGCGCATGCTCTCCTCCGGCCCCATGAAAATGCGGTGCCCGTCCAGATGAGAGGCGAAGGTCACGCCCTCCTCCTTGATCTTCCGGAGGCCCGACAGGGAAAACACCTGAAAGCCGCCGCTGTCCGTCAGGATCGGGCCGTCCCAGCGCATGAATTTGTGCAGGCCGCCCATCTGCTTCACCACCTCGTCGCCGGGACGGAGATGGAGATGATAGGTGTTGCTCAGCTCGATCTGACACTTCAGCTCCTTCAGGTCAAAGGCACTGACCGCGCCCTTGATGGCGCCCTGGGTGCCCACGTTCATGAAGACAGGGGTCTGCACCGTGCCGCCATGGGCGCAGCGGAATTCGCCGCGGCGGGCGCGGCCCTCCCGTTTGATGATCCGAAACACCCCGCTCAGCCCTCCTGCGCGGCCTTGTCCTGCGCCTCCAGCTCCTCGAAGAAGAAGCGCAGCTCCTGGCGCGTGGCCTGATCCAGCTCGTTCTTATACTGCCAGCGGCAGGTGGCAACCAGACTGCAGAGCGTGTGGAAGGGGCGCTCCTTGATCTTGTGACGGATCTTCAGGAACGCTTCCTTTCCGCCCACGGCCTGGAGATCCTCCACCGTAAAAATGTCCACCTCGTTCAGCAGCTCAATGAGCTCAAAGCTCATGTTGGGTACTTCCTTATAAGCAAGTCGTGTCATGGTATATTCCTTTCCTACCCTTGCAGGGCAATTGATTCATTGGATAAACATCGCATCGCCGAAGCTGAAGAAGCGGTAACGCTCGCGCACTGCCTCCTCATAGGCGGCCAGGATATGCTCCCGTCCCGCAAGCGCGCTCACCAGCATGACGAGGGTGGACTCCGGCAGGTGGAAGTTGGTCACAAGGGCGTCCAGCACCTTGAAGCGATAGCCGGGATAGATGAAGATCTTCGTCCAGCCGGCGCAGGGCCGCATGGTGCCGTCCTCCCCCGCCCAGGACTCGATGGTGCGGCAGGAGGTGGTGCCGACGCAAATGACGCGGCCGCCGTTTTTCTTCGTCTCGTTGATGAGCTCCGCTGTCTCCGCCGGGATCTCGCAGTATTCGCTGTGCATCTCGTGATCCAGCACATCCTCTGCCTGCACAGGACGGAAGGTGCCGAGACCCACATGCAGCGTCACATAACCGATGTTCACGCCCATGGCGCGGATGCGCTCCAGCAGCTCCGGCGTGAAATGAAGGCCCGCCGTGGGTGCCGCGGCAGAGCCGGTGATCTTGGAGTACACGGTCTGATAGCGCTCCTGATCCTGCAGCTCCTTCTTGATGTAGGGCGGCAGGGGCATTTTGCCAAGGCGCTCCAGCACCTCCAGAAAGATGCCCTCATACTCGAAGCGCACCAGACGGCCGCCGCCCTCTGTTTCGGAGACGATCTCTGCCGTGAGCTCGCCGCCGCCGAAGACAATGCGCGCGCCGGGGCGAAGCCGCCGGCCCGGACGCACCAGACACTCCCAGGTCTTGTCGCCCTGATCCTTCAGCAGCAGCACCTCGCAGGCGCCGCCGGTGCCCTCCCGCGCACCCAGAAGCCGCGCAGGGAGCACGCGGGAATTGTTCAGGATCAGGCAGTCGCCCGGACGGAGAAACTCCGGCAGATCATAGAAATGTCGGTGCTCCCATGCGCCGGTCTCCTTGTCCAGCACCAGCAGGCGGGAACCGTCGCGGCGCTGCAGCGGCGTCTGCGCGATGAGCTCCTCCGGCAGATCATAGTAAAAGTCGTGTGTTTTCATGGTTCGATCATTCCTTATCCAATGGTGATGCCTGTATAGTAGAATTCCAGGATATCCCGGAAGGTAAAGCCCTGCTTTGCCATGGCGTAAGCGCCCCACTGGCTCATGCCCACGTTGTGGCCGTTGCCGGTGCCCTCGATGACGATGCCGCCGGAGATATCGCCGCCGCTGCCGCCGCTGGCGTTCAGCTCGGAAACACCGTCTGCCGTGATGACATAGGGCGAGCCGCTGACGTTGCTGAGCGTGCCGTCGCCCGCGATGACATAGCTGCCGGATACGGAGGAGAGTGTGCCGCCGTCGTTCACGTGCAGCTCTCCGCCCGTATCGCCGCCGTTGATGGTAAAGCGCTGGCTCTTGGTGCCGAGGGCCAGACGGCAGGTCTCACCCGAGACGGCATAGGTCTTTCTGGCGGTGTCAACGAAAGTCACTTCACAGACGTTGCCGTTAGGGGAAAATTCGGATACATACACCTTTGCCAGCGTCCCCAGCTTATAGCCGGAATAGCGCGAGGCCATGCGGCTCGCGAGAGCGGCCGCCGTGTAGCGCACCGTATAGTGATAGCCGGAAATGGAGGAGGCGATGCTGCTCTCGTAGGGGTCGGCCTTGCCCTTCAGATAGGGGTAATTGCTGCCCCAGACGTTGGCCACATCCTCTGACGCGCCGCCGTTGGAGGCGGAATAGACCGCATAGATGTACGAGCCGTTGTAGCGCATGGTGATCCCCGCCGTGGCGTCCACCGCCGCGTCGGAGGCCGTGGTATGGCCGCTGTATCCATGATCCACGCCATAGCAGGCCTGACAGTGCTCGGTGGCGCAGACATCGAAGCCATAGCTGCTGTGCCGGCTGCCCACCCGCATGACATAGGTGCGGGCGCAGACGGCCTGCGCCTTCAGCGCCTCCGCCGGCCAGGAATTGCTCATCTCATAGGGCACCACGCACTTGATGTAATCCTCCAGCTGCGCCACGTTGATGACATAGAGGCTGCCGCCGCTGACGCGGACATATTCAAAGCCGCCATAGTATTTCCGGCTGCGGAACCAGGTCTGGGCCTTTCCCCCTGCCCCGTCCGCCTCCACAGCGAAGTGGTACCAGCCGCTGTAGTCAAACTGGAAGAGGATCGTCCGGCTACCACGCAGCGTCACCGTCACGCCGGTGCTGCTGGGGCCGACCTCCTCGCCGCCCAGCTCCCAGGCGGCGCTCTCCGCCGACACAGCATCCGTATAGCTGCCGACGCGCACGAAGTAAGTCCCGTCCACGCAGGCGACAAAGCCGCCATCATAGAAGCTCGCTTCCCGCTGCGCCGCATCGAAATCCCGATAGCTCCCCGTGAGCTGCACATGCCAGCCGCCCAGCACCGTGCCGCCGGAGGAGGATATCTCGCCGCCGCTGTAGCCGATGTTGCCGTCGCCGGTCACGCAGAGGGAAGCCGCGTCCGTATAGCCCAGCTCCACAAAGCGGCGATCCTCGTCGTAATAGCCGAAGCGGAAGCCCGTGCCCGTGCCGTCCACCAGCTGCGCATTGGCACTGTAGAGCGCACTGCTGCCGTAATAGAGACCGGTCTTGACCATGCCGTTGGTCACAGCGGCGGCCGACACCGTGAACACCGCCAGCAGCAGCGTCAGCGCGGATAGCAGAAAGCCCAGCTTTTTCATTCCGTTCCTCCCCTGTCAGGTACACGCGGCGGGCAGTGCGCCCGTCCGGAAAAACTCATAACATAACAGCTTGAGTATACCGTATTTCCCCCTGCTTGGCAAGGGATTCCCCCGCTTTTTCCTGTCAACCGACCAAAGGCGCAGCAGCGGGCGGCGCAGCGTTCTGCATCACTCTGCCTCTGAATCAATGAAATGATCAGCAGATAAAAAGAGCTGTCCCCTGCGGGACAGCCCTTTTCTCTTTTTCGCACCGCAGACAGCGGGAGCACCCGCTGTCTGCATCGCTCTGCGCTTATTCCACGACCACCTTGTGGAACACCTTCTTGCCCTTCTTGATGACAAGGCCGTCTGTGAAGTCGGCTGCCGCGAAGCTGGCAGAGATGTCCACCTTGGCATCATTCACCATGACACCGCCCTGCTGGATCAGGCGTCTGGCCTCGCCGTTGGAGGCGCAGAGGCCGGTCTTGACCATCAGGGTCATGACACCGATGGCACCGTCGGCAAAATCAGCGGCGGTGAGAACGGTAGTGGGCATGTTGGCGCTGTCGCCCGCGCCGCTGAAGAGCGCCTGTGCGGCGGCCTTGGCCTTTTCCGCCTCTTCCTCGCCGTGGACGAGCTTCGTCAGCTCGTAGGCCAGGATGCTCTTGGCCTCGTTCAGCTGTGCGCCCTCCCAGGAATCCATGCGGTCGATCTCCTCCAGGGGCAGGAAGGTCAACATACGGATGCACTTGAGCACGTCCGCGTCATCCACATTGCGCCAGTACTGATAGAAATCGAAGGGACTGGTCTTGTTGGGATCCAGCCACACCGCACCGGCGGCGGTCTTGCCCATCTTCTTGCCCTCGCTGTTCAGCAGCAGGGTGATGGTCATGGCGTGGGCGTCCTTGCCCAGCTTCTTGCGG
>CAYPWQ010000037.1:0-7964 GCA_964414495.1 uncultured Oscillospiraceae bacterium | reverse complement strand
CACTGTCAGGCGTTTTGTCATGAGTCGTCTCTCCTTTCTAGGGGGCTTGCCGCCGGTTCAGTGGATGAGCGTTCCGATGTCCGAAAGGGTCACCACCAGCATCATGCCCATGAGCAGGGCGAAGAACGCCACCGTCACGGCACTTTCCAGCCGCTGGGGCATCTTTTTGCCAAAGAGCTTCAGCAAAACGGTGTTGATGCAGAGGAACAGGATCTTGCCGCCGTCCAGCGCGGGGATGGGCAGCAGATTCATCACCGCCAGATTCACGGAGATCAGCGCCGCGAAATAGGCGATGTTGCTGATGGCGTCGCCGATGCTGGCAGAGTTCTGCCCCACCTCGGTGATGGTGCTGACGATACCCACGGGGCCGCTGAGATCCTGCACACCGGCCTGCCCTGTCACCAGCATTTGTAAACTCATGCGCACCATGCGCACGAAGTCCACCGTACTATACCAGCTGTATTTCAGCTTGTTCCAGAGCGTCGCCTCCACCACGCCGCCATAGGTAAAGCCATAGGCGCGGTAGCTCTCGCCGTTTTCATCCGTGTAATCCGTGAGGCGGAGCGTGCGCCGGAGCTTTTCCCCGTCGCGCAGCACCGTCATGTGCAGTGTGCCCTCCTCGTCGAACCTGCCGTAGTTCATGACGAGATTCACATCGCTCATGGTATAGATGCGTTCGCCGTTGATGGCATAGATCACGTCGCCCACCTGCACGTCCTGCTCAGAGGGGAAGCCCTCGTTCAGGGCGCTGATCTCCGCCGTGTAAAAGCCGCCGGCGGTGCTGTAAATGGCGCAGACGATGAGAAGGCCCAGCAGGAAGTTCATGGCGGCGCCCGCCGCGAACACCAGCACCTGCCGCCAGAAGCTCTGGTTGCTGAGAGAACGGGGATCCTCGGAGTCGCCCTCCTCCCCCTCGATGGCGCAGAAGCCGCCGATGGGCAGCAGGCGCAGGGAATACTCTGTCTCCGCCCCCTGCTTATGCCACAGCAGCGGCCCCATGCCGATGGAAAACTCATGCACCGTCACGCCGGAGAGCTTGGCGGTGATGAAATGGCCGAATTCATGGACGGCGATGAGGATGCCGAACATGAGCACGGCTGCGATGATATAGATAGCCAAGGTCAGATTCTCCTTATTTTCGGTTCTGTACGGCTTCGCGGGCCAGCCGGTCTGCTTCCAGTATATCCGCAAGCTCCGGCTGATATTTCACCTCCACCCGCTGAAGCGCATGCTCCACCAGACGGGGAATGTCGTTGAAGCCGATCTCGTCCCGCAGAAATGCCGCCACCGCTGCCTCGTTGGCACCGTTCATCACGGCGCAGGCCGTGCCGCCCTCCCGTGCGCAACGCCTGGCGATGGCAAGGCAGGGGAAGGCCGCCTCGTCCGGCTCGGCAAAGGTCAGCGCGCCGCAGGTCAGCAGATCCAGCGGGGCATCCGGGCTCTCCGCCCGGGCGGGATAGGTCAGGGCATAGCGGATGGGCAGCTTCATATCCGGCGTACCCAGCTGGGCGATCATGGCGCCGTCGCGGTACTCCACCAGCGAGTGGACGATGCTCTGGCGGTGGATCACCGCCGTCACCTGCTCCGGTGCCAGGTCGTACAGGCGCATGGCCTCGATGAGCTCCAGGCCCTTGTTCATCAGCGTGGCGGAGTCGATGGTGATCTTGGCGCCCATGCTCCAGTTCGGATGCTTCAGCGCGTCGAAGCGGGTCTTTCCCGCAAGCTCTTCGTGGCTGAGCCCGTAAAACGGGCCGCCGGAGCAGGTCAGGATCAGCCGCCGGATCTCGCTTTTGTCCCGGCAGCCCCGCAGACTCTGGAAAATGGCGGAATGCTCGCTGTCCACGGGCAGGATCTCTGCCCCGCAGCGTTTGGCCGCCGCCATGACCAGCTCGCCCGCACAGACCAGCGTCTCCTTATTGGCCAGGGCGATGCGGCGCTTTTTCCCGATGGCGGCCAGGGTGGGCCGCAGGCCGATCATGCCCATGAGAGCCGTGACCACCGTGTCCGCCTCGACGGTGGCGGCGGCGATCAGCCCCTCCATGCCGCTGAGTACCTCGGTATCGGTATCCGCAATGCGGCGGCGCAGCTCCTCCGCCGCCTCGTCGTCATAGAGCACCGCAAGGCGGGGACGGAACTCCCGCACCTGCTGCTCCAGCAGCTCCACGCTGCGGTTGGCGGCAAGCGCCGCCACGCACAGTCCCAGCTCCCGGGCCACCTGCAGGGTCTGCGTGCCGATGGAACCGGTGGAACCCAGAAGCGAAATGGTCGTTTTCATCAGAGCACCCCGAATTTCACCACGAACAGCAGATAGTACACCGGCGCGATGAAGAGCGAGCTGTCGAACCGGTCATAGACGCCGCCGTGTCCGGGCAGGAGATTGCCGTAATCCTTGATGCCGGTCTCCCGCTTGATGACGGAGAGGCTCAGGTCGCCCAGCTGACCCAGCGCACCGCCGGCAATACCGTAGGCGATGAGGGTCAGCTCATCCACCGGGCAGGTGCCGAAGCGCTGCGCGATGAGACCCCAGAGCACCATGCCGAGAGCGCTGCCGATCAGACCCGCCACGCTGCCCTCCACGGTCTTTTTCGGGCTGACGTGGGGCGCCAGCTTATGCTTGCCGAAGAGCATCCCGCCGAACATGGCAAGCGTGTCCCCCGCGAAGGCGGCGAAAAACGGCGTCAGCACATAGAGCCGGTCGGCCATCCGCAGCAGGGCGATGCAGCTGAGGAACATAGGGAAGATCATGCCCGCCACCATGCAGGTCGTCAGGTCGCTGAAGGGGATGGAGTCCTTCCCGTATTCATGGACGGAGACGGCGAACAGCAGATAGACAAAGGCCGCCGCAAAGCAGAGCATGGCCGGGGTGCCGATAAAGCAGCGCACGAGAGGCAGCACCGCCGCCATGGCGATGGTGAGCACCCTCACCCGATGCACATTTTTCCCCGCGGCGCGCAGCAGCTCGAACGCGCCCACCGCCGCGATCACGCTGACGAGGATCGTCGTTGCCGCCGCCGGCAGAGCCAGCACCACCACCAGCAGCAGGGGAAGGCCCACTGCCGCCACCAAAACTCTCTGTTTCATAGATCCCTCCGTATCGATCTGCGCGTCCTCTCCGGGGCGCGCTTATTTCACGCCGCCGAAGCGACGATCCCGTCGTTGAAAGGCTGCAACAGCTTTTTGCAGCTCAGTTTCGTCAAAATCCGGCCAGAGCGTGTCGCAGAAGTAAAACTCGCTGTACGCGCACTGCCAGAGCAGGAAGTTGGAGATCCGCTCCTCTCCGCTGGGGCGGATGATGAGCTCGGGGTCGGGAATATCGTGGGAGTCGAGATAGCGGGCAAAGCCCTGCTCCGTCAGCTCCTCCGGCGCTGCCTTCCCCGCCGCGCAGTCCGCCGCGAACGCCCGGGCCGCCCGGACGATCTCGTCCCGGCCACCGTAATTCAGGCAGATGTCCGCCTCGAAGCCCGTGGTGTGGCGGGAAATTTCATTGGTGCGCTCTACCAGGCTGCGCAGCTCCGGCGCGATGGCGCTGAGGTCACCCAGAAAGCGCAGGCGGATATTGTCCCGCTCCATGCTCTCGATGGCCTCCAGCAGATATTGCTTCAAAAGGCGCATGATGGCGCCCACTTCCTCCTCCGAGCGCTTCCAGTTCTCGGTGGAAAAGGCGTACACCGTGAGATGCTCGATACCCAAATCACGGCAGCAGGTGGCGATCCTCCGGAAGGTCTCAGCCCCCGCCTTGTGCCCTGCGGTGCGGGGCAGGCCCCGCTGCTTCGCCCAGCGCCCGTTGCCATCCATGATGATGGCAATATGGCGGGGCAGGCGGCTCAAATCCACCTGCCCCGCCCAAGCTTCACGCATCTGCGGCGTCATCAGACCGCCATGAGCTCCTTTTCCTTGCTGGCAAGGAGCGCATCGATCTCCTTGATCTTGTCGTCCGTCAGCTTCTGCAGATCCTTCTCCAGATCCTTGCGGTCATCCTCGGTGATGACGGAATCCTTCTCCAGCTTCTTGATGGCGTCCATGGCCTCGCGGCGGATGTTGCGGACGGCCACCTTGCCGTTTTCGGAATACTTGTGGATCTGCTTCACCAGCTCCTTGCGGCGCTCCTCGGTGAGCTGGGGGAAGGTCAGGCGGATGGCGCGGCCATCGTTCTGGGGATTGATGCCCAGGTCAGACTCCTGAATGGCCTTTTCAATGCCCTTGAGCGCGGAAGCGTCCCAGGGGGTGATGAGCAGCTGGTGGGGATCCGGGGAGCTGATGGCCGCGATCTGGTTGATGGGCGTGGGCGCGCCGTAATAGTCCACGCTGATGCGGTCCAGCACCGTGGCATTGGCGCGGCCGGCGCGGACAGAGCCGAACTCGCTGCCCACGGATTTGATGCTCTTGTCCATCTTTTCTGCGAAAATCTTCAGTTCTTCCTTGATAGCCATGATTTAAGCCTCCTTTACGATCGTACCGATCTGTTCGCCGCGGATCACGCGGATGATATTTTCGGGGTCCTTCAGTGCAAACACCTGCACGGGGATATGGTTGTCCATGGAGAGGGACGTGGCGGTGCTGTCCATCACCGCCAGGTGCTTTGCCAGCACCTCTTCATAGGTGATGGCGTCGAACTTCGCCGCGTCGGGATTCTTTGCGGGGTCGGAATCGTACACGCCGTCCACGTTCTTGGCCAGCAGGATCACGTCGGCGTTGATCTCCGCCGCGCGGAGGACAGCCGCCGTATCCGTGGAGAAGAAGGGGCAGCCGATGCCGCAGCCGAACAGCACCACGCGGCCCTTTTCCAGATGGCGCACGGCTCTTGCCCGGATGTAGGGCTCTGCCACCTCGCGGATCTCCAGCGCCGTCATGATGCGGGTGGGAACGCCCTTCTGCTCCAGCACGTCTGCCACCGCCATGCAGTTCATGGCCGTGGCCAGCATACCCATGTGGTCGGCGCGGGTGCGCTCGATGTAGCCCTCGCCGTTCTTCACGCCGCGCCAGAAGTTGCCGCCGCCGATGACGATGCCGACCTCGACGCCCATTTCGGTGCAGCGCTTCAGCACATCGCAGACGGCGTCGATGACGCCGAAGTCAAGTCCGGACTTTTTTTCGCCCGCCAGGGCCTCGCCGCTGATCTTCAGCAGCACGCGCTTATATTTCGGTTCATCCATTCCTCGTTATCACTCCAAATTCTCCTGTTTTTCCCGCGCTGCTCCGGTGCGGACACCGGCGCGCAGGATGACATGCTACGTTCATTTTACCTTACTTTTTCCCGCTTGCATAGGGGGAAATCGTAAATTTTTTGTGGCTTGCGCAGGAAAAGAGGCTCCTCCGGCCTTCGCCGGGGGAGCCTCCTGCAGCATTGTGTCATCGGGCGGCGGCAATGGCCGCAAGCAGCGCCTCCTTGCCGATGCCCTTCTCCGCGGAAAAGGGGATCAGCAGCTCATCCTCCCGCATGTCCAGCGTCTCGCGGATGCGGCAGAGGTTCGGCTCGATCTCGCTCTTCTTCAGCTTGTCCAGCTTGTTCGCCGCCACGATCACGGGGCAGCCCGTGCCCCGGAACCACTGGAACATGGTCAGATCGTCCGCCGTGGGCTTGTGCCGCGCGTCCACGATCTGCACGCCCAGGGTGATGAGCCCCTCGCTCTGGAAATAGCTCTCCATGAGCTGGCCCCAGCGGTCGCGCTCGCCCTGCGATACCTTGGCATAGCCATATCCCGGAAGATCCACGAAATAGAGCGCATCGTCGATGCGGAAGAAATTGATCTGGGCGGTCTTGCCCGGAGTCGCGCCCACACGGGCGAAATTCTTCCGGTTCACCAGCCGGTTGATGACCGAGGACTTGCCCACGTTGGAGCGCCCCGCGAACACGATCTGGGGGCGGCCGTCACGCAGAAACTGCCGCGGCTCGGCGGCGGAGAGCACGAACTCCGCCCGGTTGAAATTCACGTCCATTTCCTCACCTCACTGCGCAAGGCCGGGAGCGGCATTTGTCCGCTCCTTCCCCTTCTTTTCCGCTCTGCGGCGGGGCTTGTCGTCCTCTGCTTCCCAGCAGATGGCGCGGCGCAGCACCTCGTCGATGCTGTCCACCAGATGGAAGGTCAGCGCCTCCCGCACGGCGGGATCGATCTCGGCCAGATCCTTTTCATTCTCCCGGGGGATCAGCACCTCCCGCACGCCGCCGCGCTTGGCGGCCATGGTCTTTTCCTTCAGTCCGCCGATGGCGAGGACGCGGCCCCGCAGGGTCACCTCGCCCGTCATGGCGATGTCGCCCCGGACAGGCCGCCCGGTGAGGGCGGAGAGCAGGGCCGTGGTGATGGCGATGCCGGCGGAGGGGCCATCCTTGGGCACGGCCCCCTCCGGAAAGTGGATGTGATAGTCCTTTTTCTTATAGAAATCCGGGGCAAGACCGTATTCCCCGGCGCGGCTGCGGATCACGGTCATGGCGGCGGCGCAGGATTCCTTCATCACGTCGCCGAGATTGCCGGTCAGCTCCAGCTTGCCGCTGCCCTCCATGACGCAGGCCTCCACCTGCAGCACCTCGCCGCCGGCCTCTGTCCAGGCAAGGCCGTTCACCAGACCCACCGCGCCCGCGGGCGACAGCTTTTCCTCCCGGTAGCGGGGCACGCCCAGCAGCTCCTTCAGCTCCTTCTCCGTCACGCTCACGCGCTTGCGGCCGCCCTCCACCAGACGCACCGCCGCCTTGCGGCAGAGCTTGGCCAGCTGCCGCTCCAGCACACGGACGCCGGATTCCTTCGTATACTGCTCGATGATGGTGCGGATGGCACCATCGCTCACGCGGAGCTGGGTCTTCTGCAGACCGTGTTCCTTCATCTGCTTGGGCAGCAGATGGCGCTTGGCGATCTGCAGCTTTTCCTCATCCGTGTAGCTCGTGAGCTCGATGACCTCCATGCGGTCCAGCAGGGGGCGGGGAATGGTGTCGAGGGAGTTGGCGGTGGTGATGAACATAACGCGGCTGAGATCGATGGGGATCTCCAGAAAATGATCGCGGAAGGCGCTGTTCTGCTCGCGGTCGAACACCTCCAGCAGGGCGGAGGCGGGGTCGCCCCGCATGTCCTTGCCCAGCTTGTCGATCTCGTCCATGACCAGCAGCGGGTTCATGCTGCCGCTGCGCCGGATGGCATCCACGATGCGTCCAGGCATGGCGCCGATGTAGGTCTTTCTGTGGCCGCGGATGTCCGCCTCGTCGTGCACACCGCCGAGACTCAGCCGCCCCAGCTTCCGGTTCATGGCCTTTGCAACGGAGGCCGCCACCGAGGTCTTGCCCACACCGGGAGGGCCCACCAGACAGAGGATCTGCCCCCGGATCTCCGGGTTCATCTGGCGCACCGCCACGAATTCCAGAATGCGCTCCTTCACCTTTTCCAGCCCGTAATGCTCCTCGTCCAGGATACGGCGGGCCTCCTTCACGTCGGCGCGCTCCTCCGTGCTCTCGTTCCAGGGCATTTCCAGACACACGTCCAGATAGCCCCGGATCACCGCTGCCTCGGCGCTGCCGAAGGGCTGCTTGGCAAGACGGTCCACCTCTTTCAAAAGCTGCTTCTCCGTCTCCTCCGCAAAGCCTATGGCCTTGATCTTCTCCTCGTATTCCCGCAGCTCGGCGTTGCCGTCCTCGTCCTCGCCCAGCTCGTTCTGGATCAGGCGCAGCTGCGCCCGCAGGATCTCGTCCCGCTGGCGGTCGCTGAACTGGCGGCGCACCTGCTCCTCCAGCTCCTTCTCCAGCGCCATGACCTGCGCCTCATGCAGCAGCAGTGCGTTCATCCGCCGCAGCCGCTCCAGAGGATGCCGCTCCTCCAGAATGGTCTGCTTGTCCGTGTGGCGCAGATTCAGATGCTGCGCCAGAAAGTCCGCCAGATAGCCGGGGCTGCGGCAATCCACCACGCGGCTCATGACCTCGTCCGTGAGCTTGGGCGCCAGCGCCGCATACTCGCTGAAGATGGAAACGGTCTGCCGCAGCAGCG
>CAYPWQ010000036.1:0-8158 GCA_964414495.1 uncultured Oscillospiraceae bacterium | reverse complement strand
CGGAGGGGATGTTCACCACCTGGAAGCCGCACATGGCAGCGGTGGCGGGGTTGGTGCCGTGGGCGGAGTCGGGCACGATGATCTTGGTGCGGGCGAAGTCGCCGCGGTCAACGTGGTAGGCCTTGATCAGCAGCACGCCGGTGAACTCGCCGTGTGCGCCGGCGGAGGGCTGCAGGGTGATGCCGTCCATGCCGAAGATGTCGCTCAGGCTCTCGCCGATGGTGTAGAGTGCTTCCATGGCGCCCTGCACGGTGTCCACATCCTGCATGGGATGGATCTTGGTGAAGCCGGGCAGCGCGGCCATTTCCTCGTTGATCTTGGGGTTGTACTTCATGGTGCAGGAGCCGAGGGGATAGAAGCCGTCGTTCACGCCGTGGATGCGCTTGGCGATCTCGGTGTAGTGACGGGTCAGCTCGTTCTCGCACAGATGGGGCAGGTGGAGCTCGACCTTGCGCTCCTCAGCGAAATGCACCTCGGGCACATCGCAGGCGGGCAGCAGGGTCAGATGCTGTTCAGCAGAGCCTCTTTCGAAAATCAGCTTCATATCAGAGCACCTCCTTGATGATGGCAACCGCTCTGTCGAGCTCGGCCTTGGGGACGACCTCGGTGACGCACCAGAGGATGCCGCCGTCCACGGCGAGACCGCCCAGGATGCCGTTGGCTGCAAGAGCGTCGTTGATCTTCTTGGCGCAGTTGGGGCAGGCGACGTCGGTGACGAACTCATCGAAGAACTCGCCCTCGTACTTGCGCTTGAGGCCGATCTTTTCCAGCTCGTTTGCGAAGTAGTGTGCCTTGGACATGGAGAGGGTAGCGGCCTGCTTCATGCCCTCCGCGCCCATGGCGGCCATGTAGACGCCGGCGGTGAAGGCGCAGAGCTGCTGGTTGGAGCAGATGTTGGAGGAGGCGCGCTCACGGCGGATGTGCTGCTCACGGGCGGTCAGGGTCAGAACGTAGCCCACGTTGCCGTCGGCATCCTTGGTCTGACCGACGATGCGGCCGGGGAGCTTGCGCATCAGGCCGGTGTTGGTGCACATGAAGCCCAGGTAGGGGCCGCCGAAAGCGATGTCCAGGCCGAGAGGCTGGCCTTCGCCCACTGCGATATCCGCGCCGCACTCGGCGGGGGTCTTCATGTTGGCCAGAGCGATGGGGTTGCAGCCCATGACGAACTTGGCGCCGGCGGCGTGGACGATCTCAGCGATGGCGTCCGCGTCTTCCATCAGACCGTTGTAGTTGGGCTGCTGGATGTAGAAGCAGGCGGCGTCGGCGCCGAGGGCGGCCTTCAGGGCCTCCAGATCGGTCTTGCCGTCTTTCTCGGGCAGCACCACCAGCTCGGTGTTGTTGGCGAAGCAGTAGGTCTTCATGACACCGATGGTGTGGGGATGGGCGCTGGCGGAGACATAGGCCTTCACGCGCTTGCGATCCTTGCACATGGGGATGGTCTCGGCGGCGGCGGTCGCGCCGTCGTAGTGGGAAGCGGTGGAGACCTCCATGCCGGTCAGCTCGCACATCATGGTCTGGAATTCGAAGATGGACTGCAGCACGCCCTGGCTGATCTCAGCCTGATAGGGGGTGTAGCAGGTGACGATCTCCTCGCGGGAGATGACGGACTTCACCACGGCGGGGATGAAGTGGTTGTAGGAGCCGGCGCCGCGGAGGATGGTCTTGTAGACGGTGTTCTTCTCGGCCATGGCGGTGACGGCGGCACGGACCTCCATCTCGCTCATGCCATGAGGGATGTTCAGTTCCTTCACGAACATGTCGCTGGGAACGTTTTTATAGAGATCCTTCAGAGAACCCACGCCGACGCGCTTGAGCATTTCCTCGCGCTCGGAAGGGGTAGTAGGCACATAGGAACCCATAACGTTTGGCACTTCCTTTCATGAATAGATGCGGGCCGCAGGGCGGGAATCGCCCCGCGGCCCGCGCAAATGTTCCGGAAAAATCAGATACCGCGATATTCCTTGTACTCGTCAGCGCTGAGCAGCTCGGCGAAGTCGGAGATGTTCTCGATCTTGGCGATCCATGCGCCGTAGGGATCGGAGTTCAGGGTCTCGGGAGCGTCCAGCAGAGCCTCGTTGACCTCGGCGACCACGCCGGAGACGGGGCAGATCACGTCGGCCACGGCCTTGACGGACTCGATGTCGCACATCATCTCATCCTTGGTGACGGCATCGCCCACCACGGGGAGGTTGATGAACACGAGGTCGCCCATCTCGCTCTGTGCATAGTCGGAGATACCGACAAGAGCGGTGGTGTCATCGATCATCTGGACCCATTCGTCGTCTCTGGAATACTTCAGTTCAGCGGGAAAGTTCATGGTGATATCCTCCATAAAAAATTGTTTTTGTCAGTGCGGGGAAATATTGGCTCGTCCGGCGGAAGGGTTCCGCCCGGGCGTCAGCGCTCGATTTTGTAGAAGGGGAGCTTGAC
This sequence comes from uncultured Oscillospiraceae bacterium, assembly GCA_964414495.1. GTDB lineage: Bacteria > Bacillota > Clostridia > Oscillospirales > Oscillospiraceae > RGIG5472. The sequence continues at coordinate 5,728 of CAYPWQ010000036.1, read as the reverse complement.
GATCTCGACCTCGACCATGCGGCCGCGGACATCGGCGTTCAGGTGCTTGCCGATCTCGATCTCTTCCACGGGGATGTAGCCCATGGCAACGCCCTTGCCGATGAAGGGGCAGTGGGTGCCGGAGGAGACCCAGCCGATCTTCTTGCCATCCATGGTGTACAGATCGCAGTGCTCGCGGGGAATGCCGCGGCCCACGACCACCATGCCGATGCGCTTGATGGTGGGAGCGCCGAGAGCGACCATGGCGTCACGGCCGATGAAGTCCTTGCCGTCCAGCTTGCAGGGCAGACCAGCCATCTTGGGGGTGATGTCGTCGGTCATCTCGTGGCCGTACAGAGGCATGGATGCTTCGAGACGCAGAGTGTCGCGTGCGCCGAGACCGCAGGGGATGCAGCCGTCCTCAGCGCCGACTTCCAGCAGGGTGTTCCAGAGGTCCACCACGTCCGCGGCGTCGCAGTAGATCTCGTAGCCGTGCTCGCCGGTGTAGCCGGTCTGGGAGATGATGGCGGTGATCTCGCGATCCTTCAGACGGATGACGCCCTTCTCCACGAAGGTGTAGTACTTCTCGGGGATGTACTGATCGTCGCAGATCTTGCGCAGGATCTTCTCTGCGTTGGGGCCCTGCAGTGCCAGCTGGCCGACCTCGTTGCCGATGTCCTTGTAGTCCACGTCGCCGAAGAGGTGAGACTCGACCCAGGCGGCGTCCTTGTCACGGTTGCCGGCGTTGACCACCAGCAGATAGTCCTCGGCGCCCTTGCGGTAGACCAGGATATCGTCCACGATGCCGCCCTTGTCGTTGCAGATCATGGCATACTTGACCTGGCCGTCCACCATGCCGGAGATGTCGGTGGTGACGAGCTTCTGGATGTTGGCCACGGCGTCGGGACCCTTCAGGGTCAACTCGCCCATGTGGGACACGTCGAACAGACCGCATTCCTTGCGGACTGCCATATGCTCAGCGACGACGCCTGCAGGATACTGCACGGGCATCAGGAAGCCGCCGAACTCGACGATCTTGCCGCCCATTTCTACATGGCGGTCATACAGAGGGGTTTTCTTTTCCATTGGTGATTGCCTCCTAAATAATATTTGATCGTTTGTTAAAGTTTGGACGAAAAAAGGAGGTGCTCCTTTCTCCGCCGTGGGGGGAGACTGGTGCACCTTCCTGCCTGATAAAGAGACTTCCGGGCTGCTCATGCACGCGGCGTGTCCCGCGGGACGCGCCGACTGGCGGAAGCGGGCCGGCACACTCTTGTGGATGGTGCGGATGGCGGTCTCTCCTTCGCTGTGTTCATTTGCTGTTTTGCAGTAAAAAGCGATGCTCTCTACCGATTCAGAATAGCAAAAATCACTGAAAGAGTCAAGGAAATTGCCGGATTATAAAATATTTTAATCGAAATTTAATGCAAAGAGAATGGCACCTTATGATTGGGGAGAGGGGAAGGAAAAAACTTTCGTTTCAGTGACCAAAAAAGGCAGCTGAAAATCGTGATTTTCCACAGGAACAGCCTCCAGCAGCGCACTTTCCCGGCAGAGCAGGAAGGAGACACCGTGATAGCTTTTCAGGAAGGCGTCGTAGTATCCGCCGCCCTGACCGAGACGCCGTCCGCTGCGGTCGGCGGCCACGCAGGGCACCAGTGCCAGATCCACCTGATCCGGAGCGATTGTCAGCGATTTTTTCGATGGTTCCGGGATGCCGTAGGCCCCGTCCTCCAGCTCGTCCAGCGAGCGGACGACGCAGATGGCCATTTCGTGCGGCCCGGTGCAGAGGGGAAGGCACAGCCGCTTTCCGTCGGCCAGGATCTGCTCCAGCAGGGGGCGGGTGTCGATCTCCCAGCCGACGCCCAGATAGGCGAAAATGGTTCCGGCCGCGGCGTACTGGGCACTCTCGCGCACATGGCGGCGGATGGCCTCGTCCGCCGGAACGCGGTATTCCATGGGCAGGGCGCGGCTTTTGGCCCGCAGCTCCCGGCGCAGACGCGCCTTTTCCTCGGTGATGGACACTCTGACCGCCTCCTTGCTCTGCCGCGCGGCATGGCGCGGCGCATTGCCACAAAATATGGTATCACACTTTTTCATATGCTACAACTGAAAAATTTCGTTCATGGGTACTGGATTTTTCAGAGGGGGTATGCTATCATGTCATCACAATATCATACCGCTCAGGATCGCCCCTTCGCGGGCGTCAGCAGGGAAATGGGAGTGGAAACCTCCCGCGAGGCCGTCACTGTGAAGCGATACCCCTTTGGTATCCGAAGTCAGAAGACCTGCCTGAGTGCAGTCGTACAGGAAACCGCGGATCCCCGGTGAAATGCTGGCAGCGCCACAGTCTGGCGCTGCTTTGTCATGCTCTCGTTTTCTTGTGCGGCGCCTGAGCCGTGAGAGAAAAAGGAGAGTATTTTTATGTCCAATCAAGCGAATCAGAAGAAGAGAAGCTGGCTGATCCTGGCAGCCGTGGTGGTGCTGGCCGTGGCCGCGCTGCTGTGCTGGAAGCTGCTGTCCCCCACGGGCACCGTCGGCGATAAGGAGATCGCGGTGGAGGTCGTCCACGGCGACGGCAGCACGAAGACCTTCGACATCGCCACCGACAGCGAGAATCTGCGCGGCGCGCTGGAGCAGGAGGAGGGCCTCATCGTGGGCGAGGAGAGCGATTACGGTCTCTTTGTCACCACGGTGGACGGAGAGACGGCGGATGCCGCTGCGGAGCAGTGGTGGTGCTTCACCAAGGGCGGCGAGATGCTGAACACCGGTGTGGACGACACCATGATCGCCGACGGCGACCACTATGAGATCACCCTCACTGAGGGCTATGATTTCTGAGAGCCGCCTCTCCATCCGTGAGCTTACCTGCCTGGCCACTATGGGGGCGCTGATGTTCGCCCTGAAAATGGCCATGGCAGCGCTGCCGAACATCCATCCCGTTGCCATGCTCGTCATCCTGACGGCGCTGCAGTTTTCCTGGCGCGCGCTTTACGCGGTGGGGGTCTATGTGCTGCTGGAGGGGCTCATGTTCGGCTTCGGGCTCTGGTGGATCAGCTATCTCTATTGCTGGCCGCTGCTGGCCGTGCTGACCATCCTGCTGCGGCGGAATGAGGGGCGGATATTCTGGGCGTCGCTGGCGGCTCTGTTCGGCCTCAGCTTCGGCGCGCTCTGTGCCATCCCCTATTTCTTCATCGGCGGCGCGGGCATGGCCTTTTCCTACTGGCTCAGCGGCATCCCCTTCGATCTGCTGCACTGCGCGGGGAATTTTGCCGTGACCTTTGCGCTGCTGCCGCCGCTGCAGCGGGTGCTCAGCCGGGTCTGCGGCCCTGCGGGCGGGAAAGCGGCCTGAGCGGAACAACAAAATGAAAAAGCACAGGGGCATTATCTGCCCCTGTGCTTTTCCTTTCGCTTCTGCGCAAAGCGGCGCTGTTTTGCGGCAGCCCTCTGCATCCGGCTGACGCGTCAGCCTGTTTGCCTCACGCTGCAATTGCAGCGCCTGCTGTGCCCTGGTACCGATGCCGCGCCTCAGGGCTCCTGCAAAAAGGCCAGGATTTCCTGCCAGACGCCTTCGTCCTGCTGCGTCATGCGGTCAAAGTCGAAGCTGTCCTGAAAGGCCAGCTGCTGCTGTTCCGTCTCCAGCAGCTTTTTCTTCCGGGCCTTTCCGTGCTCGGCGGAGAACACGTCCTTGTACCGGACGGCCTCGGCGGAGTAGTTCGGATTGTGCTTTTTGCCGTCCACCAGCAGGAAGCGGGTGCCGGGACGGTGGGAAAAGGTCTGCCGCAGCACGTCGAAGTGAAGGCTCTGCTTCACCATGTCGTCGTCGGCGGACTGGATGATGAGGGCTTTGGCCTGCGTCCGGGCCAGAGAGTCCACGGCGGAGAGCGGCGCGTATTCCGGGTTCAGCCCCTGCTCGAAGGCATAGACGGCGCCGCGATAGAGTGCCAACGGGCCGGCGAGATACTGCCGCAGCAGCGCCTCCACCGAGATCGGGCCGGAGAGGGAGACGATATGGGTGATCTCCGGATGCAGCGCGCCGATGTTCAGCGCGGCATAGGCGCCCCAGCTGTGTCCCACCACGGCGATGCTGCTGGCAGCATAGGCGGCGTAGCCCCGGAGGGCGCGGATGCAGTGATCGAGGTCGCTGAGCGCCTGCGAGAAGCAGCGGCTGTCCGCCCCCTCGCTGTCCGCGCAGCCGGTCTTGTCATAGGCCAGCACCGTGTGCCCTGCCCGGGCAAGACGCTCGATCTCCTTCATATAGGCGCGGCGGCCCGCGCCCATGCCGTGCTCGAAGAGCACGATGCGGTCTGTCTGCCGGGTGCCGTAGAAATAGAAGCTGCCCCGCAGCATCTGTCCCTCCGCGCCGGGGAAGGTGAAGTCCTCCGCCTGCAGGCCCTCGAAATCCCGGTGAGAATAGTAAAACACCGAGGGATCCTCGTCATAGCGCCGCGCCATGGCCTTGCGGTACATGCCCAGTACGTTCTTTTCAAAAATCATGGTCATTCTCCCTGCTTTCTGCGGCAGCTGCGTCGTCCCCGTCCTCCCGGAGGGGCACGCCGGCCGCCGCGCCGTAAACGATGCTGCTGCGCCCGTATTTTTCCCGGATGCCGTCCATCGTGCGTTCCAGCTTTTCGCGCCGCTCGTTCTGCCGGCGGCTCTCGCGGCTCTCCAGCAGATCCAGCTGCTGAAAGCTTCCGCTCTCCTCCGTGACGTACAGCGCCGTCACCGTCAGCATCCGGATGGGATCGGGTGCTGACCAGAGGGCCTTTGTCAGCGTGAGAGCCCCGGCGCAGATGTCCTTCATGAGATGGGTGGGGTGATCGAGCCGCGCCTGCCGCGATACGGTGCGGAAATCCGCGTAGCGCAGCGTGACCTGCACGCCGCCGCAGACCAGCCCCTGCTGTCTGAGCCGCGAGGCCACGGAATCCGACAGCGCCGCGAGAGCCCGCTGCACCTCCTCCAGCCGCACCAGATCCTGCGGGAAGGTGGTGCCGTTGCCCACGCTCTTTACCGGCGCGCGCTCCGCCTCTCCCACCACGGGGGAGCGATCCTCGCCCCGGGCGGCGGCATGGAGCTGCAGCCCCAGCTTGCCCAGCAGCCGTTCCATCAGCTCCTCCGGCGCGTCGGCCATGTCGCCGATGGTGCGGATGCCGTACTGTGACAGCGTCCGCTGCGCCGCCTTTCCCACGCCCAGCAGAGCCCCGGCGGGCAGAGGCCGCACCAGCGCCTCCCAGTTTTCCCGGGAAAAGACGGTGGTGGCGTCGGGCTTGCGATAGTCGCTGCCCAGCTTGGCAAAGACCTTGTTGAAGGACACGCCCACCGAGAGCGTCAGCCCCAGCTCCTCCCGCACACGGCGGCGCAGCGTGTCGGCCAGCGCCGCCGCGTCGCCGCCGAAGAGATGCAGCGTGCCCGTCACGTCCAGCCAGCTCTCGTCGATGCCGAAGGGTTCCACCAGATCGGTATACTCCCGGTAAATGTCGTTGACGAGCCGGGAATAGCGGGCATAGAGCCCATGGTGCGGCGGCAGCAGCACCAGCTCGGGACACTTTTTCTTCGCCTGCCAGATGGTCTCCGCCGTCTGCACGCCAAAGCGCTTTGCGGGTTCGTTCTTGGCAAGGATGATGCCGTGGCGGCTTGCGGGGTCGCCGCAGACCGCGGTGGGTACGTCCCGCAGCTCCGGATGGGAGAGCAGTTCCACCGAGGCAAAAAAGCAGTTCAGATCACAGTGCAGGATCACCCGGTCCATGGC
>CAYPWQ010000035.1:0-8159 GCA_964414495.1 uncultured Oscillospiraceae bacterium | reverse complement strand
CGGGGCTGACTCGAAATCAGTTTGTGGGCAACCACACGTGGGTTCGAATCCCACCCGCTGCGCCACGTCGGAGCAAGCTTTATATCGCTTGCTCCGACTTATTTTATAAGTTAGAGCGCGCTCATACCGCTGCTCCTCCTTTTCAAATCGCAAACGCGCTGCTGGTTTGCGATTTGATTTTTTCGCATTGCTGAAAAATATCCGAATTGTCGGGGGACGCCAGAAGGAACACCACCCATCGGGTGGTGTTCCTTTTTCGTATCACAGCGTCTCTTCTTTTTCGTCAGAGTATCATGCAAAACATGCATGACGACCCGGCGGGACATTTCTTGTGAAAACTCCTGTCCCGTGCTATGCTGGATGGCGTGAGCGTCCGCCGTGGATGCGGCGGTATGATCCAAAAGATAAATGAGACAGGGGGACGGGACAGAGATGAGATCGGAACAGAACAAGGGCTATGCCATGGTGCTGGCAGCCGGAGCCCTCTGGGGCACCATCGGCTTTTTTGCAACGCTGCTGTCGAATTTCGGGATGGGCGCCGAGCCGGTGGCCTTTTTCCGGGTGCTGTCCGCCTCGCTGGTGCTGGCGGTGATCCTGCTGGTGAAGGGGAAGGGGACGCGCCTGTTCCGCATCAGCCGGCGGGGCCTGCTGTCCTGCATGCTGGTGGGCTTCATCTCCCAGGCATTCTATAATATCTGCTATATGAACGCGGTGGAGCAGTGCGGTATGGCAACGGCGGCGGTATTCCTCTATACCTCGCCCATCTATGTGGCGCTGCTGTCCCGTCTGCTGTTCCATGAGCCCCTTACGGGGAACAAGCTCATCGCCATCGTCATCAACATCCTTGGCTGCATCCTGACGGTGACAGGCGGCGATTTCACCAGTATGCGCCTTTCGCTCTTCGGCCTTGCCATGGGGATTTTAGCGGGCTTTACCTATGCGCTGCTGCCCATCCTCTCCCGCACCGGCGCGGACAATGAGGATCCCTATACGGCGGCGTTTTACGGGCAGGCCTTCGGCGCGCTGCTGCTGTTTTTCCTGGTGCGGCCCTGGCAGGGCGTGGGCGTCAGCTTCAGCTGGCCCATCCTGCTGACCCTTGTGGGCTTTGGCATCGTGCCCTCCGCCATGGGCTACATCGTGTATTACGGCGGCATCAGCAAGGTGACTGAGACCTCCCGTATCCCCGTGCTGGCATCGGTGGAGACGGTGGTGGCGGCGCTGGTGGGCCTGGCGGCCTTCGGCCAGAGCGTGAGCCTGATGAAGTGCGTGGGTATTGCACTGGTGCTCTGCTCCATCGCGGTGATGAACCGGAAGGAAAAGTGACCGCCGCGGCAGAAAAGCAAAACGAGCCCCCGGAGGAGAGAGCGGACAGCTCTCTCCTCCGTTTTTTGCCTGCCGCAGCCGCGGCGCGTTTTTTCGGCGGAAAAGGACCGCTCCCCCTTCTTTTTTCCCTTCCCAAGCGTCCAAAAACCCGCTATAATAGGCGATGCAACCGGAAATTGACACGCTTTTCTCCAAACGCAACAGTAAATGGATGGTGTTGACACACCTGCGCTGCTATCATGACCTCATCAAACACAGGAGGTTTCGCTATGGCATTCTCTGAAAATCTGCAATACATCCGCGCACGGGAGGGCATCACCCAGGAGCAGCTGGCGGAGCAGCTTTCCGTCTCCCGTCAGTCTGTCAGCAAGTGGGAGAGCGGTCTGAGCTTTCCCGAAATGGACACACTGCTGCGCATCTGCGAGCTGTATAATGTGAATCTCGACACCCTGCTGCGGGGCAGCGTGGAGCAGAGCTGCGTGGCCGACACAGCGCAGTACGATGCGTTCATGAGCTGCTATGCCCGCCGCATCGCCTTTTCCGTGGGCGCGATGCTTGCGGGCGTCAGCGCCATGATCTTCCTGAACGCATGGCAGGTCTCTGAGATGCTCTCCACGGCGCTGCTGCTGTTGGTCATGACGGTGTCCGTGGTGGTGATGATCGCCAGCGGCATCCAGGAGGAGCATTTCCGCAAAAAGCACCCGGTCATCGAGGACTTTTATACGGAGGAGGAAAAGGACGCCTTCCATCAGAAGTTCGTCTGGTTCATCGCGGGCGGCGTGGGTGCCATTCTCTTCGGCGTGGTGCTGATGCTGCTGGCCTTTGCCTTCCTGCCGGAGCAGGAGCCCTACGAGTCCCTGATGGCGGCGGCGTTCCTGCTCATCATCGCCGCGGCGGTGACGGCGTTCATCTATGCCGGGATGCAGGATGAGAAGTACAAGGTCTGGAAGTACAACCGCGACAACGCCCCCGCGCCGGAGGCGAAGAAGCGTCTGGACCTGATCGGGACGCTCTGCGGCGTCATCATGCTGCTGGCCACCGCCGTCTATGTGGGCCTTGGCCTGACGCAGCACACGTGGAGCACTGCCTGGTGGCTCTTCCCCGTGGGCGGCATCCTCTGCGGTGTGGTGAGCGTGGCGCTGAACCCCTACAAGGGCGAGGATGACTGAGCGTGATAAAGAAGAAGGGGCCGCCGTCTCGCGGGAGACGGCGGCCTTTTTCCTGCGTTTCCTCTCGACGGAAGCGGAAAAAGCTGCTATTATGAAAGACAGACCGCGTCCCGCCATGGGCAGGACGCAGGCGCGAAGCGGAGGAGGCACAGAGAGATGACAAGGATCCTGTTTATCTGCCACGGCAATATCTGCCGCAGTCCCATGGCGGAGTTTGTGATGAAGGCCATGGTGAAGCAGGCAGGACGGGAGAGCGAATTCCACATCGCATCCGCCGCCACCAGCCGGGAGGAGATCGGCAACCCGGTCTATCCGCCGGCGCGGCGGAAGCTGCAGGAGCATGGCATCGCCTGCGGCGGCCATGCCGCGCGGCAGATCACGGCCCGGGATTACGACGAGTACGACTATCTCATCGGCATGGACAGCGCCAATCTCCGCAATATGCACCGGCTCTTCGGCGGCGACCCGGCGGGGAAATGCTCGCTGCTGCTGACCCACGCGGGCCGCAGCGGTGACGTGGCCGACCCCTGGTACACCGGGGATTTCGAGGCCACCTGGCAGGATGTGCAGGCGGGCTGCCGGGGACTGCTGGGGGAGCTCTCAGCGCGGTGATTGCAAAACGCGCCGAAGCCGTGTATGATAAAAAGGAAAATCAGACCTGCGCAGCGGCGCGGGGAAGAGATACTGTGAAAAAGGATGGTTGCGAATATGCGCGCTTATGAACGACTGCTCCGCTATGCCGGAGTGTATACGACTTCCGATCCGGAGAGCGGGGCCTCGCCCTCCTCGGCCCGACAGTTCGAGCTGGCCTATCTGCTGGCAGAGGAGCTGACGACCCTGGGTGTCTCCGATGTCCGGGTGGATGGGCACTGCTATGTGTACGGTGTGATCCCGGCCACGCCCGGCTGCGAGGATCGCCCCGCCCTGGGCTTCATCGCCCATATGGACACCTCGCCCGACGCCCCCGGCGAGAATGTGAAGCCCCAGCTCCATGAACATTACGACGGCGGTGAGCTGATCCTTGGCGGCGGCACGGTGCTGAATGCCGCCCGCTTCCCCTTCCTCCGCTCCTGCATGGGCGAGACGCTTATCACCACCGACGGCACCACCCTCCTCGGCGCGGACGACAAGGCCGGCGTGGCAGAGATCGTGACCCTGGCCGAGCGGCTGCTGACGGGGAACGCGCCCCACGGGAAGATCTGCATCGCCTTTACCCCGGACGAGGAGATCGGCAGCGGCGCGGATCACTTCGACATCCCCGGCTTCGGCGCGGACTTTGCCTACACCGTGGACGGCGGCGACGTGGGCGAGCTGGAGTACGAGAATTTCAACGCTGCGGCGGCAGAGGTGACGATCCGGGGCTTTTCCGTCCATCCGGGCAGCGCCAAGAACAGCATGGTCAACGCCGCGAACGTGGCCATCGATTTCCACAATGCCCTGCCCGCCATGGAGCGGCCGGAGCACACCGAGGGCAGAGAGGGCTTCTATCACCTGACCCACATGAGCGGCGACGTGACGGAGGCCCGCCTTGCCTATATCCTGCGGGATCACGACGCGGGCAAGCTGGCGCAGAAGAAGGAGACCCTGACCCACATCGCCGCCTGCCTGAACGAGCGCTATGGCGCGGACACGGTGACGCTGACGATCACCGACAGCTATCAGAATATGATCGAGCAGATCCGGCCCCACATGCACCTGATCGAGACCGCGTCGAAGGCCATCCGCATGGCGGGGATCGAGCCCTGCATCGTGCCCATCCGCGGCGGCACGGACGGTGCGCGCCTCAGCTGGGAGGGGCTGCCCTGCCCGAATCTCGGCACCGGCGGCTTCAATTTCCACGGCTGCGCCGAGTGCATCACCGCCGAGCGCATGGATCGGGCGGTGCAGATCATCGAAAACATCGTGGCCCTGTACGCCGAGTAAAAGTACGTCAAAAAGGCTCTCCGTGCTTCCTGCACGGAGAGCCTTACCGTTTGAAAGAGTCTCACAGAGTTCGTGCGGCGCACCGCACGAAAAAATAGAAGTATGGCCGCCCGCGACCTGCGCGTGGGCGGCCATTCCTTACGGCCTGCCAGTGTGCGAGCGGGGCGAGTGCGCGCAGCAGACCGCAGCCTTTTGCCGGAAAAACTCCGGCGGAGTTTTTCGGCAGTTTCACGCCCTTCGTGCCTGGCGCACGAAGGGCGTTTTTTGCTTTGCGGCAGTGTTACGGTGCATCCACCTGCTCCTCCGCCACGGCGAAGAGGAGCACTGTCAGCGCCGCCTGGGGCAGAGGGGAGAATTCCCCCGGATTCGTCAGTGACACCAGCAGCATGCTGAGATAGCAGAAGCCCAGCGCCTGCTGCCGCCCGCGCAGCTGCCGCAGCAGGCGGAAGCGGTCGCGCAGCAGCCAGCCGTAGGCCGCCGCGCCCACCAGCCCCATGCTGCCGAGGATCTGGGCAAAGTAGTTGTGATACCAGACGATGCTGCCTGCCACACCGAGAAAGACATCGCTGTTGCGCATGCTGGCAAGGCCCTGCCCCGTCAGGGGATTGTCGAGGAAGTCCTCCCACGCCAGACGGAGGAAGGTCAGGCGGGAATCCTCGGGGGAGAAGAGCTGCCCGTCCGTCACCCGCGAGAGGAACAGCGTCTTTGCCGCGAGGAGGGTGAGCAGCAGCGCGATGCTCCCCAGCAGCAGACCGAAGCCCGCCCGCCAGAGGTGGGAGGCTCCGCGCAGCCCCGCATAGCGGACGGCGCACAGCACGGCGATCACCGGCAGAAAGACCAGCGCACTGCGGGAGCCCGTCAGCAGAGCCGCGCCCGCAAGCAGGGCGATGCCCAGCAGATGGAGACGGCTCTCCCGCAGGAAATAGAAGGGCGCGGGCAGAGCCAGGAGCAGCATGTTGGCAAAATAGTTCCGGCAGGGGATGTAGATCACCTGAAACTCCCGGAAAAAGAAGTCGAGATAGGGCCGGTACCGGTCGGCCACCAGCGCGGCGGTGAAGAGCCCCGCGGCATAGAGCAGGGCGAGAAAGCGCCGGGTCAGATCATAGGGGCGCTTTCGCCCCAGCTCGGTGCGGAAGAGCCGGTAGAGCAGGAACAGCAGAATACCGAGCCCCAGCACATAATAAAGTCCCAGCGGCGTGAAATATGCCTCCGCCGGAATGCTCCCCACGCCGCCGAGGACGGTGGCGGCGGAGACGGCCAGGAGACTGTGGTCAAAGCGTCCGGGCCGCGGGGGAAGGGGTGGACACAGCCGCAGCCGCAGCAGCAGCGCCAGCGCCGGGAGCGCGGCGGCAAAGCTGTAGGGCAGCAGGACGGTGCCGTCCTCGTAATACCGGGTGCTCAGCAGCATCATGAGCAGGAACGGATACAGCGCCGCCATGAGATCCGGTACAAAGGCGAGATACAGCGAGCCGACGATCAGCAGCACGCTGAGACCCGCGAGAGGCACATCTGCGAAGAGAAGCAGCGCCGCCGCGGCGGTGAGCAGGGGAAAATACCAGGGGCCGAGCCAGAAGCGGCCCAGCGGCCCGTCGCCGCCGCTGAGGCGGACGCGGGCGGAAAAAGCCTGTGACATGGGTTCTCCTTTGATGGCGGCGCATTTGACGCCGCGCCTTCCTTGGTGAAACGAGGGTAGCATTTCCGGCGGGACGAAAGCAAGCGCATCCTGTCGGATCCCTGCGGCGCAGGGCGGAACGGGGCAAAAGAAAAAAGCTCCGGCGGGCAGCCGGAGCTTTGGGAAAGCAGGGAACTGCGGGGAAAGGGGAACGATCAGGGCAGGGCGGCGATGGCATCGACAAGTGCGTCCACATCCTCCGTCCGGGTGGCCCAGCTGGTGCAGAAGCGCACGGTGCAGTGCGTCCCGTCCACGCGCTCCCACTGGGAGAAGGCGAAGCGCTCACCCAGCTGCGCCGCCTGCGCGTCGCTGAGGATGGGGAACTGCTGGTTGGTGGGGGAGGGATAGCGGAACGCGCAGCCCTGGGCGCGGAAAGCATCGCGGATGCGGAGTGCCTGCGTCACGGCGTGGCGGCCCAGCCGCTCATAGAGCCCGTCCGTGAACAGCGCCTCGAACTGAAGACCCAGCAGCCGCCCCTTGGCAAAGAGACCGCCCCGCTGCTTGATGAGATAGCGGAAGTCCCGGCGAAGAGCGTCGTTTCGGATCACCAGCGCCTCGCCGAACAGGGCACCCACCTTGGTGCCGCCGATGTAAAAGGCATCTGTCAGGCGATAGAGCTCCGGCAGGGTCAGGTCGTTCTCCTCCGCCGCGAGGGCATAGCCCAGCCGCGCGCCGTCCACATACAGAAACAGCTCCCATTTGTCGCAGACCCGGCGCAGCGCCGTCAGCTCTTCCTTCGAATAGAGCAGGCCGTTCTCCGTGGGCAGCGAGATGTAGGCCAGTCCCGGCTGCACCATGTGCTCAAAGGTGGGATCGTCCCAGTGGGCGCTGCAGAGCTCGTCCAGCGCCTCCGCTGTGAGCTTGCCGTCGGGCGAGGGGCTCACCAGCACCTTGTGCCCGGTGCTTTCGATGGCCCCGGCCTCGTGGATGCTGATGTGCCCGCCGGTGGCGCACACCGCGCCCTGATGGGGGCGCAGGGCGGCAGAGAGCAGGGTGGTGTTGGTCTGGGTGCCGCCCACGAGAAAGTGGACGGCGGCATCTGCGTCGCCGCAGGCGGCGCGGATCTTTTCCCGGGCGCTGTCACAGTAGCAGTCCTCGCTGTAGCCGGGGGTCTGCTCGAGATTGGTGTCAACGATGCGCTGGAGCAGCTCCGGCGCAGCGCCCTCGGTATAGTCGCATTCAAAGCGGATCATGGATGATGCTTCTCCTTTGTCTCAGCGGATGAAATTGGTCACGGCGGGTTCCTCCCGCTCGGGCAGGGGGATGCCCGCGGCCTCTGCCGCGGCGCGGCAGCGCAGGAGATAGGCCATGTTGCGGCCCAGCACCCGCATGGTATACATGCCCTCCAGATCCTGCCGCACATCCTCCGGCGTGTAGCCGTGCACCATGTTCCAGTAGCAGGAGGACACCACCGGCATCTCCCGGATGGTGAAATACTTGTTGAGCTGGTCGAAGGTGGCGCTGTTGCCGCCCCGGCGGGCGCTGACCACGGCGGCCGCGGGCTTATGCCGGAAGGCAGGGCCGGCGGCATAGAACAGCCGGTCCATGAAGCTGGTCATGGCGCCGGAGGCCCCCGCGAAATGCACGGGCGAGCCGAAGATCAGGCCGTCCGCGGCCTTCGCCTTGGGCAGCACCTCGTTCACGATGTCGTCATAGACGCACTGGCCGGCCTTGCGGCAGTGGCCGCAGCCGAGACAGCCCGCCACGGGCGCGGCGGCGATATGGATGATCTCAGTCTCCACGCCTTCCTTTTCCAGCGTGTCGGCCACTTCCTTCAGCGCGGTGTAGGTGCAGCCGTGGACATGGGGGCTGCCGTTGAAAAGCAGAACTTTCATATGTCTTCCTCCTGTTCGGGATGAGATTGGATGAGCCTCAGCTTTTCCGCGCGGCTCAGCTGTTTGATGGCGCATTCCCGGCGCAGGGCCTCTTCCTTCGTGGCGAAGCACTCATGATAGACCGGTGTCACCGGGCGGCGGGAGCGGGTGTATTTGGCGCCGGTGCCCGCGTTGTGGGCGGCGACGCGGCGGGCCAGATCGGTGGTCGAGCCGGTGTAAAGCGAGCCGGCGGGGGAG
>CAYPWQ010000034.1:0-8415 GCA_964414495.1 uncultured Oscillospiraceae bacterium | reverse complement strand
GCAAGACCAGTATCCTGGACGCCATCCGCAAGACCAACGTCACCGCAGGCGAGGCGGGCGGCATCACCCAGGCCATCGGTGCTTATCAGGTCAAGGTCGATGACAGCGTCATCACCTTCCTGGATACGCCGGGCCACGAGGCGTTCACCTCCATGCGCGCCCGCGGCGCCATGTGCACCGATATCGCCATTCTGGTCGTGGCCGCGGACGACGGCATCATGCCCCAGACCGTGGAGTCCATCAACCATGCCAAGGCCGCCGAGATCCCCATCATTGTCGCCATCAACAAGATGGATAAGCCCCAGGCCAATCCCGAGCGCGTGAAGCAGCAGCTGACGGAATACGGCCTGGTGGCCGAGGACTGGGGCGGCGAGACCATCATCTGCCCCATCTCCGCCAAGACCGGCGAGGGCATCGACACCCTGCTGGAAATGGTGACCCTCACCGCCGAGGTGGCCGAGCTGAAGGCCAACCCCAACCGCGCCGCCTCCGGCATCGTGATCGAGGCGCGTCTCGATAAGGGCCGCGGCCCTGTTGCCACGCTGCTTGTGCAGAACGGCACCCTCCGCACCGGCGACATCATCATCGCCGGCACCTCCGTGGGCCGCGTCCGCGCCATGATGAACGACAAGGGCCAGCGCATCACCGAGGCGGCTCCCTCCGTCCCCGTGGAGATCACCGGCCTCAGCGAAGCGCCCTCTGCCGGCGCGGTCTTCAACGCCGTGGCCGACGAGCGTCTGGCCCGCGAGCTGGCCGAGCAGCGCAAGGAAGAGGAGCGCACCCGCTCCAATGCCCCCGCCGCCAAGGTGTCTCTGGACGATCTGTTCAGCCAGATCCAGGCCGGCGAGATGAAGAATCTGAACATCATCGTCAAGGCCGACGTGCAGGGCAGCGTGGAGGCCGTCACCGCCTCCCTTGAGAAGATCAGCAACGAGGAGGTCCGCGTCCGCGTGATCCACGGCGGCGTGGGTGCCATCAACGAGTCCGACGTGATGCTGGCCGCCACCTCCAACGCCATCATCGTGGGCTTCAACGTCCGTCCCGACAATGCCGCCCGCGACAGCATCGCCCGCAGCAAGGTGGACGTGCGCATGTACCGCGTGATCTACGATGCCATCGACGAGATCAAGGCCGCCATGAAGGGCATGCTGGCCCCGAAGTTCCGCGAGGCCGCCATCGGCCAGTGCGAGATCCGTCAGGTCTACAAGGTCTCCGGCGTGGGCAGCGTGGCGGGCTGCTATGTGCAGGAGGGGAAGATCCAGCGCAGCTGCCAGGTCCGCGTGGTGCGCGACGGCATCGTGATCCACGAGGGTCAGCTGGCCTCCCTGCAGCGCTTCAAGGACAGCGTGAAGGAGGTCGCCTCCGGCTACGAGTGCGGCCTTTCCATCGAAAAGTTCAACGACATCAAGGAAGGCGACATTGTGGAAGCCTTCGTCATGGAGCAGATCGAGGTCTGAGCCAGCTGCCACTGAACCGCGTTGATACGAGGGGGCGGGCCGTCGCCCGCCCCCTTCCCTTTTTCTGAAAGGAGCGTTCCATGAGCCGCGTCCTGCTGCTGGCGGCGGATCAGCCGCTGCCCCTGTGCGACCGTCAGCACAAGCGCACAAAGACCGTTTCCGTGAATGGTGAATCCATTTCCGTCTGCTTTGCGGGCGGCTTTCTCGTGCAGGAGCACGTCTATTACCGCGATGCGGTGGAGACGCTGGGTCTTGCCATGAAGCCCTGCCGCTATGAGCTGGATCTGGAGCCCTGCGAGGAGGATCTGCGAGAGCTGCTGCGCTATCTCCGGGAAAATCTTACGCCCGGCAGCGGGATCGAGCTCTGGAACCTCTGGCTGGGCAGTGACGGTGCGGGACATATCCCCCGCTATCGCGGCGCACTCGCGGACTTCGATCAGGAGACCCTGCGGCAATTCCTTCTTCCCCCGCACCGCGACGGCGGCATCGGCCAGTGCTGCATGACCGTCGTCATCTGACCCTCTAAAAAATCGACCGGCAGTGCCCTGCCGGTCTCCCCATATCCGGAAAGGAGGCCAACTATGGCCGGTAACCGCATCAACCGCATCAACGAGGAGATCCAGCGCGAGCTGGCATCCCTCTTCCGCACCCTGAAGGACCCCCGCCTGCAAAGCGGTCTGGTGTCCATCACCCGCGTGGATACCACGGGGGATCTGCGCTACTGCCGCGTGTCCGTAAGCGTGCTGGATCCCAGCACCGTGAAGGATGTCATGCGCGGTCTGCGCTCCGCCTCCGGCTATCTCCGCCGGGAGCTGGGCCACCGTCTGAACCTGCGCTACACCCCTGAGCTCCAGTTCCTCTCTGACGACTCCATCGCTTACGGCGCCCACATTCTGGAGGTGCTGCGCGACCCCGAAAAGGTCAAGCCCGCCAATCCCGAAAACGAAGGCATCGTGCTGGAGGAGGATTGATCCTCCCGGAAAGGAGCGTCCCATGCAGCTGACACCGGAAGCGTTTGCCCAGCGCCTGCTGGCAAACGATGATTTTCTCATACTGACCCACCGCCGTCCCGACGGTGACACCGTGGGCTGTGCAGCGGCGCTCTGCGCCGCTCTCCGCGCGGTGGGCAAGACCGCCTATGTGCTGGAGAATCCCGACATCACCAGCGTGTACAGCGACTATCTGGCCTCTTATCTGGCCCCGGCAGACTATGCGCCCCGCTGCGTCGCGGCGGTGGACATGGCGGCGCGGAGCATGTTCCCCAAAAACGCTGAGTGCTATCTGGATTCCGTGGCTCTCGCGGTGGATCACCACCCCTCGCAGGAGTTTTATGCCCGCGAGACCTGTCTCGACGCCTCCGCCGCCGCCTGCGGTGAGATCGTCTATGCCATCTGCCGCGCCCTCGGCGTGATGAACGGTGAGATTGCGGGTCTGCTCTATCTGGCCGTGTCCACAGACACGGGCTGCTTCGTCTATTCCAACGTCACCGCCCGCACCCACAGCGTGGCGGCGGCGCTGCTGGCGGAGGAGTTCGACTTTGCCGCCCTGAACAAGCGCCATTTCCGCACCAAGACCCGCGCCCGCCTTCAGCTGGAGGCGGCGCTGATCCGGGGCATGGAGCTCTATGACGGCGGCCGCATCGCTGTGCTGTCCCTCCCCCTCGCGCTCATGGACGAGCTGGGGGCCACGGAGGCTGATGCCGACGACATCGCCTCTCTCGCTTCGCTGCTGGAGGGCGTGGACTGCGGCATGATCCTGCGGGAGCTGGAGGAGAGCCGCTGGAAGGTCTCTCTCCGCACCGGTGCGCGGGTCAACGCCACGCGGGTCTGCGGACTGCTCGGCGGCGGCGGTCACGCTGCCGCCGCGGGCTGCACCCTCAGCGGCAGCCGCGAACAGGCCCGCGACCGGATGCTTGCCGCCATCGCGTCCGTCACGGCATGACCGCATCCGCCGCAAACGATCTGCCTGAAGGGAGAGCGCCGCTCACGAACACCGATCCCATCGTCATCCGGGCCAAGGCGAGCGAAGAAGAGCTGCTGGGCAGACCCGTCACCGAGCTGCGCATGATCCTTGCGCGCTGAAACGAAAAGGAGAAGCAATCTCATGCCAAACGGCATCCTCATTATCGACAAGCCCGCGGACTGGACCAGCATGGATGTCTGCGCCAAGCTCCGCGGTATCTATCACGAAAAACGGGTGGGCCACGCGGGTACGCTGGATCCCATGGCCACCGGCGTGCTGCCGGTCTTTATCGGTAAGGCCACCAAAGCCGTCTCCTTCGCGGAGGAGGGGCAAAAGGAATACATCGCAGGGCTGCGTCTCGGCCTTGTCACCAACACGCAGGACACCACCGGCGAAGTCCTCTCCCGGCGGGAGGCCAACGTCACGGCGGAGCAGCTGCGCGCCGTTCTGCCCCGGTTCACGGGGGAGATCCTGCAGCTGCCGCCCATGTTCAGCGCCATCAAAAAGGACGGCAAAAAGCTCTACGAGCTGGCCCGCAAGGGGCAGGAGGTGGAGCGCAAGCGCCGCGCCATCACCATTTTTGCTCTGGAGCTGCTGGAGCAGACCGACGAAAACACCTTCCTGCTGCGGGTGCTCTGCTCCAAGGGCACCTATGTCCGCACCCTCTGCCACGACATCGGTGAGGCACTCGGCTGCGGCGGCTGCATGTGCAGTCTCCGCCGCACCATGGCGGCGGGCTTCACCCTTGCAGAAAGCGTGACGCTGGAGCAGGCGGCAGCGGAAAAAGAGGCGCTCCTGCTGCCTCTCGACGCCTATTTCCGCGCGCATCCCGCCCTGACCCTGACCCCCGCGCAGGAGCGGCGCTGCCGCTGCGGGAATCCCGTCAGCGCCGAGGGCCTTGCGGACGGCACCTATCGGCTTTACGGCGCAGACGGCGCGTTCCTGGCCCTGTCCCGGGCGGAGGGCGGCGTCCTCACGGCGCTGAAAAACTTTTTCGGAGAAGGATCATGAAGCAGAAAGTCATCGCGCTGGGCTTTTTCGACGGCGTGCATCTGGGCCACGGTGCGCTGCTGCGCAGGACCGCGGAGCGGGCCCGCGAGCTGGGTCTCGCGGCGGCGGCCTTTACCTTTGACCGCGCACCCAAGGAGGCCGTCTTCGGTGTGCCCATCCCCCTCATCAACTCCTGTGACGACCGCGTCGCCCTCATGCGGCAGCTCTATGGCATGGAGGAGGTCATCGTTGCTCCCTTCGACCGGGCCATGATGACCCTCAGCTGGGAGGATTTCATCACCGAGCTGCTGGTAAAGGCCCATGGCGCAGCCCATCTGGTGGCGGGACACGACTTCCGCTTCGGCCACAAAAATCAGGGAACGCCGGAGCTGCTGCGGGAAAAGTGCCGTGCCCTCGGCATGGGCTGCGACATCATCCCCGCCGTAACGCTCGACGGCGTCACCGTCAGCTCCACCCATATCCGCAGCCTTCTGCAGCGCGGCGAAATGGAGGAGGCCGCCCGCTTTCTGGGTCATCCCCACCTCATGAGCCAGACCGTGGCCCACGGTCGGCGCATCGGCCGCACCATCGGCGTCCCCACCATTAATTTCCCCGCGCCGGAGGGCCTGCTGCTGCCGCCGGACGGGGTCTATGCCGCCACGGTCACGCTGCCGGAGGGCACGATCCTTGCCGGCGTCACCAATGTGGGCTGCCGCCCCACGGTGGGCGGACAAGACCGCACCATCGAGACCTTCCTGCTGGACTTTGACGGCGACCTCTATGGCAAGCGCGTCTGCCTCGCCTTTCACAGCCGCCTGCGGGATGAGCAGAAATTCCCCACTCTTCAGGCGCTGCGCGATCAGATCCAGCTGGACGTGACCGCCGCCCGCGGCCTGCTGCACGGAAAAACCACAAATGAATAAGCAGACGCCGCCGGAGCGCTTCTCCGGCGGCGTTTTCTTTTTTCTGCGGGGAATCCCGGCCCCTCTATTTCCCGACCTTTTTCTGCCGCGTCAGCCGCTACAATGGCAGGGAAAGGAGGGACAAGCCCTTGAAACGACTGCAAGCATCCTCTCCCCCGCCCGCGCTCCTCTCCCTCCGCCGCTTTCTGCTGCGCTTCGGCGCGGGGCTGCTGCTCAGCGCCTCCCAGCTCTATGGCGGCTATGCGCCCTTTGCCATCGGCTTTGCCGCCGCCATGGGTGCGGGCGTGGACGGACTGGCGGCTCTGACGGGACTGTTCGCGGGGGCAGCCCTGTTCATGGAGTTTTCCCGCGCCCTGCGGCTCGCTGCCGTGGGCGTGCTGATCTTCTCCGCCAACACCACCTTTGCCGGGACAAAGCCTGCCCGTGCCCCGCTCTTTCTGCCGGTGATGACGGCGCTCCTCACCGCGGCGGTGGAGACCATCTATCTCATCACGGGCGAGGCCAGCTTCACCGAGGCCGTGCAGGGCGTCACCGCCATGACCCTTGCGGGCCTTGCGGCTTTCTGCTTTCCGCGGGAGCCGCCCCGGCAGCTGCCGGATTCGCCCCGTGAGCGCTTTTCCGCCCTGTCACTGCTGGCGGCGCTGCTGTCCGCGCTGACGGAGGTGACCCTGCCGGGTTCGCTCTCGCTGGGGCGGCTGCTGCTGCAAAGTCTCGCCATGACCCTTGCCTGGGCGCTCCCGCCCAGCGCCGCCGCAGCAGCGGGACTGGGTCTGGGGCTGCTGCTGGATCAGCGCAGCGGCGGGCGCAGCCTGTTTTTCTCCGCCGCCTGGGGGCTCGGCGGCTTCTTTCTGGCCACCCGGCGGCGCAGCGGCCGCCTGATCGCCGCCGTGCTCTATGGCCTCGTCACCGTCTTTTTCCTCTACCCCGCGGCGTTCGCCCTCCGTCTCCCTCTCGCGGAGGAAACACTGCTGGGCGTGCTGGGCTTTCTCCTGCTGCCCCTGCGCCGGGGAAAGCGTCTTGAGCGTGGGGAGGAGCCCCAGACGGCGGCGGATCGGCTGCGCCGTCAGCTCAGCGAAACAGCGCTGGCCTTCCGTGAGCTGGCCGAGCTCTTCCCCCGCAGCGCTGCGGCGGAGGAGAGCCCTGCCGTTCTCTTCGAGGAGGCGGCAGAGCAGGTCTGCCGGGACTGCGGCCTGCGCACGGTCTGCTGGCAGAAGGAGTATGAGTCCACCCGCAGCGCCTGCAGCGACGCGAGCCGCGCCATCCTGCGACGTGGCCGCGCGGAGAGCGGCGATTTCCCCCTCTACTTTGCCAGCCGCTGTCCCCACTTCCCCGCCTTTCTCGCGGCGGTGGAGCAGGAGCTGGAGGGCTTTCTGCTGCGGCGGCAGTATCGGCTGCGTCTGCGGCAGGCCCGCAGCAGCGCCCGGGGACAATATCTGCAGCTCTCGGAGCTGCTGTCCCGCACGGCGGAGGAGCTGACCAGCCGTGCCGCGGCGGCGGCCCGCCTGCGGCCCATCGCCTATGACGCGGGCAGCGCGTCCCGCCCCAAGGCCGGCGAGAGCGTCAGCGGCGACAGCTGCGCCATTTTTGAAAGTGACAGCGGCCGGATGCTCTATCTCCTGCTCAGTGACGGCATGGGCTGCGGCCGGGAGGCGCAAACGGAATCTGCCGCCGCCGTGCGCCTGCTGGAGCGCTTTCTCCGCTCGGACATCCCGGCAGAGGCGGCGCTGCACACGCTGAACACCGCGCTCTCCCTGCGCAGCGAGAGCGGCGGCGGCTTCACCACCATCGATCTGCTGGCGGTGGATCTGCACACGGCGGAGGCGGCGCTGTATAAATATGGCGCGGCCCCCTCCTATCTCGTGCAGGACGGCCAGGTGCGCCGCATCAGCGGCAGCACCCTTCCGGCGGGTCTGGAGGCAGACATGCAGCAGCCGGATCTCACCCGGCTGCATCTTGGCCGCGGCGCGGCGGTAGCCCTGCTGAGCGACGGCTTTTTTGCCGAGAGCGACGACCGCTGGCTGCGGGAGGCGCTGCAAAGCGGCGGGTCAAATCCCCGGGCGCTGGCGGCGCTGCTGCTGGCGGATTCCCTCTCCCACGGCGGCAGTGCCGACGACTGCACGGCGCTGATCCTCACGCTCTCCGGCGGGGACGCGGAGGTATAATTTTCCCCTCCTCCGGCCACACTACATACCAAGAACCGGCCCTCTCGGCCCAGCAAAGGAGCGATCCCATTGGTCAAAGGTGTTTCCCGCCGGGTGGTCGTGGTGGACTCCCCGGATCCCCAGCTGTTTGAACAGGCCATTTTCATCGTGCGCAACGACGCCTTTCACCGAAACGGCGTCACCTCCCAGCAGGTCATGGCGGAGGCGGTGGAGGCCGCCGCCCGCTATGCGGGCACGGGAGCGGGGCGGCGCTGCCGCGCCGGCGGCCTGCGTCCCTGGCTTTACGCGCTTTCCGGCGCTGGCGGCATCGGCCTGATCTGGCTGGCTGCCAGTCTGCTCTGAGATCCCCTCTCTCCGCATCCTCCCCTTGGCCGCGTGCTGCCGCACGCGGCTCTTTTTTTGCCCTCTGCACAGAAAAGCACGGCTCTGCCCGTGGGCAGAGCCGTGTTCCTTCTTTTTCATGCGATTCAGATCCCCAGCAGGACAAAGCCGCTGCCGCCTTCTCCCTGCCGCAGCCACGCAGCCAGAACCTCGTATTCCGGCGGCCGCTCCAGGGTCAGGCGCGTCAGGATGCGCTGCCGCGCCGCCTCGTCGTAATAGTTTACGCCGTAAACATCCACCGCGCCGCTCTCGCCGTTCGGATAGCGCCCACCGCTGAAGATATCCCCATAGAGCCGGTAGAATTCGTTTTCATCTGCCGCGTACAGGGAATCATCCTGCCAGTGGCAGAGGTGCGCCAGCTGCTCCTCCGGCGGCGTTCCGGCGGGCAGATTCTGCAATTCCAGAAAGCAGGAGCCACCTACCCGGCGGCGCTCCTCCTGCGAGTCAAAGCGATAAAACAGCATGGTTCCCCTCCCGCGTTTTTCCCGTGCAGCACGTTTTTTCTTTGCGGCTGTGCTTTCTTCTGCCTCCGGGCGCGGG
>CAYPWQ010000033.1:0-8755 GCA_964414495.1 uncultured Oscillospiraceae bacterium | reverse complement strand
TTCATCTCCGCCGCGCCCAAGCAGATGAACGCCATGGATGGCAGCCTCATCGGCAGCGCGGACAAGAACCTCGATGGTCTGGATATGATCGTCACGGACAGCCGCATTGACCTGCTGGAGAACAAGGTGACGCTGACTGTCCCCGAGGGCAATCCCAAGGGCATCGAGAGCTTCGACCAGCTTGCCGAGCTGCTGCGCAGCGGCGGTGTGCTGCTGGCGATGGGCAACAGCGATGTGCCGGTGGGACAGTATACGCAGAAGATCTTTGCTTACTACGGGCTGGACGAAGCGGCACTGGCGGATTCCGGCGTGCTGACCTATGGCAGCAATGTGAAGGAAGTCACTTCTCAGGTCAGCGAGGCGGCTGCTGACTGCGGCATTATCTATGCCACTGATGCGTTCTCTGCCGGTCTCACGGTGGTGGACAGTGCCAGCACCGAAATGTGCGGTCAGGTCATCTATCCCGCTGCCGTGATGCGGGGCGAGAAGGAAGCCGCCGCTCAGGCGCTTCTGGATTATCTTCAGAGCGATGAGGCCATGCAGGTCTTTGCGTCGGTTGGCTTTTCTCCCGCCAACTGAGTGAGGCGCGGGGCGGGGCTGTCGTCCTGCCCTGCGTTTCGTATTTTGTGCGCTTTCCGATGGAAAGCGATTTCAGGAGGACGTATGGATTGGTTTCCTTTGTGGAATTCCCTGCGTGTGGCAGCGATCTCCACAGTCATCATCTTTTTCCTTGGCATTTTCGCGGCGTATGGCATCGCCTGCCTGCCAAGACTGGTCAAGGGCGTGCTGGATGTTTTCCTGACGCTGCCGCTGGTGCTGCCGCCCACGGTGATCGGTTATCTGCTGCTGCGATTGCTGGGGCCGAAGCGCGTTGTGGGCGCGTGGCTTCTGGAGCAGTTCGGGATCAAGGCAGTGATGACCTGGTGGTCTGCCATTTTCGCCACGGCTGTTGTGATCTTTCCTCTGATGTACCGGACCGCCCGGGGCGCGTTTGAAGCCTTTGACGAAACGCTCGCCTATTCCGCTCAGACCCTGGGATTGTCTGATCGCTGGATCTTCTGGCATGTGCGGATGCCCTGCTGCCGTCAGGGCATCCTGGCGGGGACGGTGCTGGCGTTTGCCCGCGCGCTTGGCGAGTATGGTGCGACCAGCATGATCGCAGGCTATACCCCCGGCAGGACGGCGACGATCTCCACAACGGTCTATCAGCTCTGGCAGACCAATAACGATGCGCTTGCCATGCGGTGGGTCGCGGTGAATCTGATGATCTCCGCCGTGGTGCTGCTGACCGTGAATCTTCTGGAGCGGCGCGGCTTTCTGGTGGATGGCGGCAAAAGGAGGCGGCGCGGATGAGTCTCTATGTAGATATCGAAAAGCAGCTCGGCGGCTTTCACCTGCGGGTGAAGCTGCAAACGGAAAATGAGATCACCGCACTGCTGGGCGCCTCCGGCTGCGGCAAGAGCATGACGCTCAAGTGCATTGCCGGCATCGTGACGCCGGATCGGGGGCGTATCGTGCTGAACGACCGCGTGCTGTTCGACGGGGAGCGGCGCATCGATCTGCCGCCCCAGAAGCGGCGGGTGGGCTATCTTTTTCAGAATTATGCGCTGTTTCCCAATATGACGGTGCGGAAAAATATCCTCTGCGGCATTCGGGAGAGCTCCCGCGGGGAGGCGGCGGAGGTCCTGGAGGATGCGCTGCGGCGCTTCCGGCTGCAGGGACTGGAGAAGCACTATCCCGCCCAGCTCTCCGGCGGTCAGCAGCAGAGGGTGGCGCTGGCGCGCATCCTCTGTGCCCGGCCGGAGGTGATCCTGCTGGATGAGCCGTTCTCGGCGCTGGACAGTCATTTGAAATGGGAACTGGAGCTGGAGCTGTCTGAGCTGCTGGCGCAGTTTGAAGGCCCCATCCTGTGGGTGTCCCACGACAGGGGGGAGGTGTTCCGCAACTGTCAAAAGGTCTGCGTGATCGATCAGGGCTGCTCACAGCCGACAGTGACGACGGAGACGCTGTTTCGCGCTCCGGCGACGGAGGCTGCGGCGCGGCTCTCTGGCTGCAAGAACTATGCGGACGCGGAGGCGAGAGAAAATACCGTTTTCCTGCCCCGGTGGGGCGTGACGCTTGACTGCGGTCGTGTGGTGCCAAATGATGTGCGGCGGGTCGGCATTCGGGCGCATCACATACGCCCCGCCGCGCCTGACGAAAAGAACGCGTTTTCGTGTCAGGTCGTGCGGGTGATACAGGACGTGTTTTCCACCATTATCCTGCTGCGGCCCGATGGAGCGGCGCAGGATGCGCCGCTGCTGCGCATGGAATCAGAGCGGGAGGAATGGCGGGGCATCAAAATGCAGGATCGACTGACGGTCACGATCCCACCGGAGACGATCCTGCTGCTGCATGAAAAAGAAAGGAAGGACAAAGATGTTTCAGGCTGCTGTGTTGACGGTGAGTGATCGGAGCTTTCGCGGCGAACGCGGGGATACGGGCGGACCGCTGGTGGCGGCGCTGCTGCGAAGCGCCGGATATGAGGTTGCTGATGCGGTAATCGTTCCGGACGAACAGGAAAAGATCGAGGAGGCACTGCGGACGCTGACGGACAGCGGAGCAGTCCAGCTGCTGGTGACTACCGGCGGCACCGGCTTTGCACCGAGAGATGTGACGCCGGAGGCGACGCTGGCGGTCTGCGACCGGCTGACACCGGGCATTGCGGAGGCCATGCGCTATGCTTCTTTGCAGATCACGCCGCGGGCTATGCTGTCCCGGGCTCAGGCGGGTATCCGCAGGGGGACGCTCATCGTCAATCTCCCCGGCTCGCCCAGAGCGGCGCGGGAAAATCTGGAGGCCGTGCTGCCTGCTTTGGCTCACGGGCTGGAGATGCTTTCCGGCAGACCCGCCGACTGCGCTGCGGAACAGTCGGCGCACGATCACATCCCCTGCAGGTGAAAAACAGGAACGTATTTCATGGTGGGGGAGGGAGCTGCCCTGCGAGGGGAAATATGCCAGAGCCTGCAAAGCTCTGAAATGCTGCAATTGGCAAGCAGATGACATCTTCGCCCGCTGTGCGCCTGCCGGTATCGCCCGTGCGGAGGATCGACACAACGAGGCGGGCGGGCTGACGGATTTTCTGGAAGAGATCAGAAAGCACGGCGAATACGCCGTGTTTTCCTTTGCGGCTTTGCATAAAAGCAGGCGCTTTTTGCTGTCGACTTATGTCCCAATATCTGCTATGCTTGAAGAAAGCATTTGTAGAGTACGGTTGTGTTAGCGCAGGGAAGAAGAAAGGTTAGGTGCCGCTTTGACGGATACAATGGAAAAAGTGATCGGTACTGTCGCGGAAGTTGGAGGCTCGGTTGCCGGAGCCGGAGTGGGCGCAGCTATTGGCATGGCTGTTGCGGGTCCATTGGGGACGATCAGCGGGGCGATTGTCGGTACTGCGCTTGAAAAAGGATTTCTATGGGTCGGCAGCGAAATTAAGAGCCGGGTGTTGTCTCCTAAAGAGGAACAAAGAGTTGGCGCGGTATATGCATATGCGCGGGAAAAAATTGAAGAAAATCTCAAGGCGGGAAAAGGACTTCGAACAGACACATTCTTTGAAAACATCGGCGATGAACGTGCTGCCAACGAGGAAGTATTAGAAGGCACATTGCTTGCCGCACAGAAAGAATACGAGGAAAAGAAGCTCAAATACTTGGGAAATCTGTATGCCAACATTCCGTTCGAAGAAGCAGTAGATTCCCGGATGGCTAATATGCTGCTTAAGATCGCATCCGAACTGACATATCGACAATATGTGATCCTATATGTAGTTGATATGCTTCAAGAACCAGAATGTAGTGCAGCGGTAAAAAAAGAGCCATATGAATCACTCTCTGGCTTTAGGATGGTGACCATTGCCACAGAGATCTTTGACCTTTACCGACGTACGTTGCTCCAATCATCAGAAGCTTTGCTCGATGCTGCTGCCATAAACCCATCAAAACTGACTCTCGTTGGATATGGTTCGTTGATGTTTGAATTAATGGAACTCCGGGGAATAGAGGGTGATGCGATCTGCTCCGAAATAATTGAGTTCATGATTGGCTCGGGCCAAGAAAATTGTGGGCAGGAAATGAAGCAGGGAATATATGATGGCGGGTCGAAGTGGGCTGAGATTGGTGACCGCATTAACGATCTGCAAGAGGAAGTAAGCAGTATCCCCAGGGTTCAAATCGGAACGGAAGAAAATGAGGCTGGGGGACAGACGCTGTTCTTTGATGACAGAAACGCAAAGAGAACAAAAGAATATATCGAGACTGAATTTGTAGAGAATCAACTGAAGCAAATATGAAAACGCAATCCATATAGATTCTTTCTGAAAAAGTGCCACAATACAAACTGAAAAGTTGTATTGTGTGGACAGCATGGCCTGCAAGATACTCCCATTGAAGGTGTATATTAAAAATATCCGGATCGTCCGGGTCAGACAAGCAGCAGCGTGCCCGGTGGGGCGCGCTGCTGTTTTATGTGCCGTTTCGGCGAACCAACGGGCGGAGGCCCGCAAGGGAGTTCCGCCGAAAAAGCGGTGAAGGCTGCGAAAAAGCGTAAAAATAAACCGCCTTCCTGCCGGAAAGCGGTTCAGGCGGACATCCAAACCAGAAAAGCACGGGACGCTGCACCAAGAATCGAGATATAAAGCAGTAAGCCTTTGATGCCCCTGGGAACTTCGTTCCATTTCATAGCACTCACCTCAGTTTCTTTATACCGCGATTGAGAAAAACTGTCAAGGAAAGGAGCGCACTCCACCGCCAATGGCCTACCCGGCGGCGTTGCTTCTCCTATTCTAACAACGCGTGTAAAGTTTGATCCCTTCACACA
Organism: uncultured Oscillospiraceae bacterium; assembly: GCA_964414495.1. GTDB lineage: Bacteria > Bacillota > Clostridia > Oscillospirales > Oscillospiraceae > RGIG5472. The sequence continues at coordinate 3,904 of CAYPWQ010000033.1, read as the reverse complement.
CGTTCACAGCAGCTTTTCCGTGAAGGCGGCAAGATCCTTTTCCCATGGGCTGTTCAAAAGCTCCGGGAAATGCGCGGCCACGATCTCGCGCCCCTGCCGGTCGGCACGCTGGATCTCCTCCAGCGGCACGATCCGCCGCAGCGCCTCCAGACAGACGTAGTAGGGGATATCCTCGTAGGGGATGTTCTGAAACATGCCCTTTTCCTTTTTCAGGATCAGCGCCTTCTCCGTTTCATAGGGCAGGATCTTGGTGTAGAGATAGATCAGATCCCTGTCCGGCACATCCCGGAAGCCGCTGGCATGAAGAGGTGCCAGCGCGCGGCTCGTCTGGGCGGTCAGTGAATCGAAGAACACGTCCTCCTGCAGGGAGGTGATGTAAAAATCATGCAGCAGCTCGCTCAGCATCAGCCGGTTCATGCCGCGCGTCACAACGGCGTCCAGCAGCACCACATCCTCCTGCGCAACATATTGCAGGCCCCAGTCCCGCGCCTCGTTCCAGAGGAAGGTGACGATGTGGGCCGCCAGATTTTTCTTGCTCTTGAAATAGTGGTTGACCAGCCCCAGACTCACGCCGGCGTCGGCGGCAATATCCCGGATGCCCGCCTGATAGTAGCCCTTTTTCAAAAAGTTTCTCCATGCCGACTGCATGATCGCCGCCTTGCTGATGCTGAGATTGCTCATGACGCACCCTCTTTTCTGAACAGAACGTGATGGTTCGGATGCTGCGCGGCGGGGAAGAAGAAACTGCCGCCTGTGCAGCGCTATTTTATCAAGTTTATCAGATTATTTTATGATAATCAAGGGCGATCCCGCACGTTTTGGCGCGGGCCGTTCGGAGCGATCCTGCCGGTGCCGAAAATGCGGGAGGAAAGCGCAGAGGCATCTCCTGACTGTGGAAGATGCCTCTGCGCGTTTTATTTGAGCGCTTTTGAGGAGTTTGTCTGTTACTGGATGGGAGCCCACACCTTGGCGAGCGCATCCTCGGCAGAGATGTTGGCGGTGATGAGACCGAGGCGCAGATAGTCGTCGATGATGACCTTCAGCGCGGTCTCCGTGTCGGCATCGCTCAGACCGAAGCGCAGGGAGGACATGAAGGCGTTCACCTTTTCCAGAGAACCGCCGCAGATGCCCTCGTCGATCAGGATCTGGGAGACCTCCTCGGAGTTCTCTCTCATGTAATCATGGGCCTTCTTCACGCACTCGATCAGCTTCTTGGAGGTGATGGGGTTCTCCTCCAGGAACTTGGAGTTGATGATGACGACGCAGCAGGGCTCCGTGCCGAAGTCGTCGTCCAGCAGGGAACGCACACGGCGCAGCGTGCCGTCCTGCACCAGGTCATAGGCGAACATGTCGGAGAGGATCGCACCGTCCAGGCTGCCGTTCTGCATGGCCTGCACGCAGGAGCCGGCCTCCACGGGAGTCAGCTTCACGTCGGTGAGGGGGTTGATGCCGTCCTTGTCAAAGAAGCGGGAGGCGATGTTGTAGTCAGCGCCGCCGATGCCGTCGGGAACGGAGACCGTCTTGCCCACCAGGTCGGCCGTGGTCTCATAGCCGCTGTCGGCCAGGACGTACAGGCTCTTGCAGCCATAGTGTGCGCCGCCCACGAAGCGGACGTTGATGCCGTTGGTGATGGGCACCAGCTCGGTGGCGATGTGGTCGATGGAGAACTGCACCGTGTTGGTGCCGACGGACTCGGCAATGCTGCCGGAGACCTGGATCTTTTCCACAGAGAGGCCTGCCTCCTCATAATAGCCCAGATAGCCCGCCATGAAGGGGCCGGCGGTGCAGCCGCCGGGGTTTACGGCATACTGGATGGTCTGGCCGTAGGCGGGCTCCAGCTTCCAGGCCTCTTCCTCGGAAAGCTCGACAGAGGCGTCGGGATCCTTATCCTCGCCCTCGGGCGCGCTGTCCCCGCCGCCGCAGGCTGCCAGTGCCAGCGCCATGGTCAGGCACAGCAGAAGGCTCAGCAATCTCTTGATACGTTTCATGTTTCTTCTCCTTGTTTGTTCTTTTTATTCTTTATCGCCGTAATCCAGCATACCGAGGATCCGGTTGCGGTATTCGACGAATAAAGCACTGCTTCGGCTGCGGGGATAGTCCAGCGCGATGTCGAGCTCTGCCTTCACCCGGCCGGGGTGGGCATCCATGACGATCACGCGGCTGCCCATATAAACGGCCTCATCCACATCGTGGGTGACCATGATGACCAGCTGACGGGTCTCGCGCCAGACAGACAGGATCTCATCCTGCATGTTCATGCGGGTAAAGGCGTCAAGTGCGCCCAGCGGCTCGTCCAGCAGCAGGATCTCCGGCTCGCAGATCAGCGTGCGGGCGAGGGAAACGCGCTGGGCCATGCCGCCGGAGAGCTGTCCGGGATAATCGCTGCGGAAGGCCTCCAGACCGATGACGCGGAGCATCCGCTCCACCTTTTCCTGATAGTCTGCTTTCTTCAGTCCTCTTGCCCGCAGACTGAAGTCGATGTTCTGCTCCACCGTGAGCCAGGGGAACAGCGTGGGCTGCTGGAACACCATGCCGCGATCGGTGGAAGTCCCGGTGATCCTCTCGCCGTTCACTGTGATCGAGCCCGCGGTGGGCGCGGTCAGTCCGGCGATCATCCGCAGCATGGTGGACTTTCCGCAGCCGGAGGTGCCTACGACGCTGACGAATTCGCCCCCGTGCAGCGTCAGATCGATATTCTCCAGCGCGCTGGTGATGCCGTCCGTCTCCACGCGGGCAAAGCTCTTGGAAACGCCGGAGAGCTGCAGCGTCAGATCCTGTCTCATCAGCGTTTCCTCCCATTCTGCCAGCGCAGCGCCCGCCGCTTTATGATCTTCAGCAGCCAGGTGACTGCGTTGAAAATGATGCAGATCACCACGATGGCGGCGAACATCCGGTTGTACATGGCCCAGGACTTGGCCCAGGTGATATACCAGCCGAGCCCGGCCTCCACGCCCATCATCTCCGCCACCATCAGCGCAATGCAGGCGGAGCTCATGCCCTGGGTCATGCCCTGCAGGATGCTGGGCATCGCCCCGGGGATGGCCACCTTGAAGATGAGCTGCCGACTGTTGCAGCCAAGGATGTCCGCTGCCTCGAAATAGGCGCTGTCTACATTGCAGATGCCGGTGATGGAGGCGATGGTCACGGGGAACCAGGTGCCCAGTGCGATGATAAAGATGGAACCGGTGAAGGGCGTTGCCGCCAGCAGCATCACCAGCGGCAGCCAGGTGGCGGAGGGGATGGGGCCCAGAATGTTGATGATGGGTTCTACCCAATAGCGCAGCCTTTCGTTATAGCCGCAGACGATGCCTGTGGCAAGCCCGGTGACCACGCCCCAGAAATAGCCCAGCAACAGCAGACGAAGGGAGAACAGCGAGCTTTTCAGCAGCATCTGCCAGTCCGCCAGCGTTGCATTGATGATATCGTTTACCCAGGGGATGAAGGGGTACATCAGCTTTCCGGTTTTCAGCGTCAGCCAGTCCAGAACGATCAGAAACAGATACACTGCGGCAAGGCGCGGCGCTTTGTGCAGAAGGCTGCGGTATGGCTTTTTGCTGCCGCGGCGGTATTGCCCCCAGGCGCGCAGCAGCGCGGCGGCGTAGATCGCCGCCGGCACGGACAGGAAAACGACATAGCGATGCACGAAGCTGTTCACGCTGTAATCCGGCAGCAGCAGGTATTCCAGCAGCGCCAGAGCGAAGCAGAGCAGCGGTGCGCATACCGTGCCCGCATCCAGCGCGCGGCGCAGGGGCGTCTTTTCCTCCTGCTCCAGCTCGTACAGCCTGTCCTTTGTCATTTTTTCGGGCAGAGTGCGCTCTTGTTCTCTTGCGACAGGAACCATGCTTCACCTCGATCATCGGCCCCGCGTCTGCCATGCCGGACGCGGGGCGCGGTTATTCCGATA
>CAYPWQ010000032.1:0-8780 GCA_964414495.1 uncultured Oscillospiraceae bacterium | reverse complement strand
CCAGGGATCGTCCGCGTTGCAGACGCCCACATCGCACAGGCGGAACAGCTGCGCCTTGGCGTCGCAGTAACTCTCCATGGTACCGTGGAAGTCCAGATGATCCTGGGTCAGATTCGTGAAAATGCCAAGATCGAAATGCACGCCGTACACCCGGTCTTCGCAGAGGGCATGGGAGGAGACCTCCATCACCACATGGGTGCAGCCCGCGTCCGCCATGCGGCGGAAGAGACGCTGCACCTCGAAGCTCTCGGGGGTGGTGCGCTCGGTGGGCAGGATCTCCTGCCCGATCATGTTCTGATTGGTGCCGATGAGCCCCACCTTCGCGCCGAGATTCTGCTCCAGCACGCTCTTCAGCAGATAGGTGGTGGTGGTCTTGCCGTTGGTGCCGGTGACGGCCACCATGGCCATGTGCTCCGCCGGACGGCCGAACCAGTTCAGGCCCAGCACCGCGAGACCCCGGCGGGTGTCTGCCACCTGCACATAGGGGATCGCCGTATCCGGCACCTTTTCGCAGAGGACGCAGACCGCGCCCTTCTCCGCTGCCATGGGGATGAAGCGGTGACCGTCCACCGCATAGCCCGTCACCGCCACGAACAGGTCGCCCGCCGCGGTGGTGCGGGAATCATAACTGACGCCGGAGATCTCGCTCTCCAGATCCGCCGTGGCGGAGAGAATGTCGAGTCCCGCAAGCAGTTCCTTCAGTTTCATGGTAAAAACCCTCGTTTCGCTCAGATCGCCGCCTGACCGCAGGCCGCGTCAGCTTATTATAAACCCATCCTTTTGCCGGATACACCGGAGAAGGTGCCGAAAAGTCGGCAAAAAGTGCTCCTTAATCCAGCAGGGAGGTGTCGCCGAACTGCACCGTCACCACGGTGCCGGCCTCCACCTGCGTGCCCTCCGCAAGGGACTGGCTGATGGCATAGACCGAGCCCTTGTTGCTGGCGCCCGTGACCTTCATGATGAGGCCCGCATTGGTCAGGGCTTTGTTGGCCTGAGCGGCGGTCTTGCCCAGGACACTCGGCACGGTGCAGAGCGTATCGGGCTTTTCCTCGCCGCAGTAGAGCACCACCGTGGCGCCCGCCGGAACGATGGCGCCGCCCTCGGGGGTCTGAGCCGTCACGGTCTCGCCATTGCCCACAAAGCGGCAGCTCAGGCCGCGGGCCTCCAGCTTTGCCTGTGCATCGGCGCGGCTGTCATTCACCACGTTGGGCACGGTGGTATCCGCGGACTCGGTCACGTCCGCCTTGATGCCGAGATAGGGCAGGATCTCCGCCATGACGGAGCCCGCCACCGGAGCCACCATCTGGCCGCCGGAGGGGAAGGTGCCGGTGGTGCGGCTGGGGGTATCCAGCACCATGAGCATCATGATCTGTGGATCGTCGGCAGGGGCAAAGCAGAGGAAGGAGACCTGGGTATCGCCGGTCTTGCCCTTATCCGCCGTGCCGGTCTTGCCGCCGATGCGGTAGCCCGCCACCTGGCCGTTCTTACCGGTGCCGTCGCTGACCACATATTCCAGAATGCCGCGCACGGTCTCGCTGGTGGACTCGGAAATCACCTGACGGACAGGGGTAGAATCGTGCTGCATCTTCACCTCGCCGTTCTGATCCACCACCTGCTCCACCAGATAGGGACGGTAGAGATAGCCGCCGTTGACGCAGGCGGCCTGGGCAGCGATGAGGCTGAGGGGCGTGACGTTGATGTTCTGGCCGAAGGCATAGCACGCAAGGTCCAGATTGGTGAACTGGGACTTCATGGCGACAATGGTGCTGGACTCGCCGTTCAGCTCCACGCCCGTGCCCTCCAGCAGACCGAATTCCTGTAAATACTGATAATACTGCTCGGTACCGATGCTGAGGCCGATGTTGACGAAGGCGGGGTTGCAGGAGTTCCCTGCCGCCTGGGTCAGAGTCTGATGGCCGTGGCCCCGGCGGTTGGAGCAGTTGATGACCTCGGTATAGCCCGGCACACGGATGGAACCGCCGCAGGTGAAGGTGCTGTTCAGATCCACCGTGCCCTCCTCCAGCGCCGCGGCCAGGGTCAGGATCTTGAAGGTGGAGCCCGGCTCGGAGGTATCGTTCACGTTCTTGTTGCGCCACTGCAGCAGCTGCAGCTCGCCGAGCTTGCTGTTATAGAGCTTTTTCAGCTCCTCTTCCCTTTCCTGCTCCTCCGGGGTCTGCACGACGTCGGCATCCGCCGCGTCGTCGGGATTGTCGGCGTTATCAGTGCCGCCGGTATCATCCGCGGGCGCTTCCGCCGCGGGCTCGTCGCTGTCTGCCGGCTCTTCGCCGTCCGCGGGTTCCTCCGGCTCCTCCAGCTCCTTCATATAGTCCTCCAGCTGGGTCTGCAGGCTCTCGCTGTAGAGCGTCCAGGGATCGTTCAGGTCATAGGTGGGATAGGATGCCATGGCCAGGATCGCGCCGCTGTTCACGTCCAGTACCACGCCCATGGCGCCGTGGCCGGTACCGAAGCGGCTCTCCAGCGTCTGGAGCCCCTGCTCCAGATAGTACTGCACGGTGGTGTCGATGGTGGTGACGAGGTTATCGCCGTTTTCCGCGTCGTAATACTGCTCGTACTGATAGAGAAGGTCGGTGCCATCGTTGCTCTTGGCGCTGACGAGCAGACCGGAGGTACCCTCCAGCGTGGAGTTCTGCGTGGCTTCCAGACCATACAGGCCCTCGCCGTCGGCGTTGACAAAGCCGATGATGTGGGAGGCCAGCGAGCCATAGGGATAGTAGCGCTTGGGGTCCTCCACCAGATACACGCCCTCCGCGTCCAGCTCGTTCACCAGCTCCCGCACCTGATCGGCCAGCTCCTCGTCCACCTGACGGCGCACCACCTCATACTGGCGGTTGGTCTTGGCCAGCTTTTCCAGGATCTTGTCCTTCTCCACGTCCAGGATCTCGGCAAGACCTGCGGCCAGCTCCTCCTTGCCCTGCTCATAGATGGGCTCGTAGCCGTCGCCGTATTCATCCTTATAGTCGTTCAGAAATTCCAGCGGCGAGAGGAAAATCGTCTCCGCCGTGGCAGAAATGGCCAGTATATTGTGGTTTTTATCGTATATTGTGCCTCTTGAGGCCGAGACCTCCACCGAACGGGTCTGCTGCTTCAGAGCCTTGGCCTCCAGCTCCTGATGCTGGCCCACCTGCAGCACGAACAGCCGCACGATGACCGCCGCAAACACCAGCACGCCCAGCAATCCCATGAACCAGAGGGTACGCTGCTGGATCACACGGTCTGCGCGGCGGGAAGATTCACTTTTCCGTCTCGGATTCTGTTCCATATGCTGTCCTTCCCGGGGCCGCGCCCCCTGTCTGAAATGCTGCCCTGAGAGCAAGCGAGGAGCAAGGAGAACCTCTCCCCGCTCCTTTCCCGCTCATCTCCATATATGCCGCGCCTCAGCGCAGATATTCCACTGCCGCCGAGACCACCGCACGGATCGAGCTGCCCGCCCGCTTCAGCAGCGTGCTGCTCTCCGCCGTTTCGTAGATCACGGCGCTGTCTTTGCCCGCCAGATCCATGTAATAGGTCTGACTGTCGCTGGGCTTGGACATGCCGCTGGCCTCCGCCTGCTGCTTGATGGTGGCAAGGTCAAAGGTCAGCTCGTGCCGGGTGGTCAGATCCACGTTCTCCTGGCTCAGGGTCTCCACCTGCTTCTGCAGGCTCACGATCTCGCGGCTCACGTCGTTCAGCGCCACATAGCCGAGAATGGTCATGAACAGCACGCCCAGGATGGCGACGCTGCAGAGCGCAAAGGCCGGGGAAAGGAGCGGCGCGCGCCGGGGACTGGCCGCCGCCTTGCGCTCCGGCTCCTGCTGGGGCCGGGAGGCGGGACGGATGAATTCCTCCCGCTGCTCCTCCTCGCCCGCATGACGCAGGCGGTATTCCCGTTCCGCATAGTCCAGATCATAGGCCAGATCGCCGAAGGTATTGCGCGCACGATATTCTGTTTCCGCCGCTTCGCGGCGCTGCCGTTCTGCCATGACACGCTCTCCTTTGTCTGGTTTCTTTTACAATTTTTCCGCCACGCGCAGCTTGGCGCTGCGGGCGCGGGGGTTCTGCGCCAGCTCCGCCTCGCCCGAAACGATGGGCTTGCGGGTGACAAGTTTCATTTTCGGCTTCTTGCCGCAGACGCAGACCGGGAACTCCGGCGGACAGGTACAGCCGGTGGCCAGCTTCTGCAAAGTCTGCTTGATGATCCGATCCTCCAGCGAGTGGAAGGAGATCACCGCCAGGCGGCCGCCGGGGTTCAGGCCCCGCTCCGCCGCCTCCAGCATGGGCGGCAGCTCGCCCAGCTCGTCGTTCACCGCGATGCGGATGGCCTGAAAGCTGCGCTTGGCCGGGTGCTGCTTTTCCCGCAGGGCTGCCGCGGGCATGGCCCGCCGGATCAGCTCGGTCAGCTGGAAGGTGGTCTCGATGGGCGCGGTCTCCCGCGCCTTCACGATGGCCCTGGCAATGGCGGGGGCATAGCGCTCCTCGCCGTATTCAAACAGGATGCGGCGCAGCTCTTCGTAGCTCCAGCCGTTCACGACCTCCCGCGCGGTGAGGGACGCCGCGGCATCCATGCGCATGTCCAGCGGCGCGTCGTGCATGTAGGAAAAGCCGCGCTCAGGCTCGTCCAGCTGCGGTGAGGATACGCCCAGGTCAAACAGCATCCCGTCCACGCCCGCGATGTGCAGCTCCTCCAGCACTTCGCCGAGGCGGCTGAAATTGCTGTGGACGAGAGTCACATGGCCCATATAGTCCGCAAGCCGCTCGCGGGCAGCGGTCAGCGCCGTCTCATCCCGGTCGATGGCGATGAGGCGGCCGGTGGTCAGGCGCTTTGCGATCTCCAGCGAATGGCCCGCGCGCCCCAGCGTGCCGTCCAGATAGATCCCGTCCGGCCGGATGCAGAGCGCCTCGATGCACTCCTCCAGCAGAACAGGCTGATGTCCGTAATCCTTTTCTTCCATATCACAGTCCCAGCTCTTCCATGGCGCTCAACATGGCCTCGCTGTTCAGCGCGGCATTCTCCATCTCGTTCCAGGTGTCCTCGTCCCAGATCTCGGCGCGCTTGGACACGCCGATGATGGCCACGTTCTTGCTGAGATTGGCGAACTGCCGGAGCTTGGCCGGCAGCAGGATGCGTCCCTGGGCGTCCGGCTCACACTTGACGGCGTTGGCATATAGCATGCGCATGGCGTCCCGGGTCTTGCTGTAGGGGAGGCTGTCCAGCTGGGCGGTGACACCGGCCCAGCACTCGTCAGAGTAGATGGCAAGGCACTTGCCCATGCCGATGGCGACATAAAATGTTTCACCCAGCTCCTCGCGGAGGCGCGCAGGAATGAAGAGACGGCCCTTGTTGTCGATGCTGTGGTGATACTGACCGGTCATGCCTCGCCCTCCTCTCCGGGGCGAGCGGCACCACTTTGCACCATTTCACGCCACTTTCCCCCACCTTGTTACCACAAGTATAGAAAAAAACATTCTGAAAATCAAGAGAGAAAATGCATTTTCTTTTGAGATTTTCAGGCTTTTTTTGTCGAATATCCGGTTTTCAAACATCTGTTTCAGTTTTTTCTCCCTGTTCTGGAAAGTCCTCCCTGCCGTCCGCCGCCATCGGTTTACATAATCTCAATCAGACACAAAAAGAAGAGGACGCCTCTCGGCGTCCCCTTCCGGCTTTTCCGGCGTTATTTCTCCTCGGTCTGCTCGGCGCGGCTGCCCTCCGCGATGCGTTCGCGGCTGCGCTGCATGCTCTCCTGCGAGGCGGCGCGGAAGCTGGCACGGGCCTGCTGCATCTCGCCCAGGGCGGCCTGGATCGCCTCCTCCGTGCGGCGCAGGGCATCCTCGGTATACTCGTTGGCAACGCGGTACATCTCGCGGGAGCGATCCTCGGCGCGTTTGACGATCTCGTGGCTCTTCTGCCGCGCGGCGGCCAGCACCTCCGTCTCGGAGACCTTGCTCTTCGCGTCCAGCTCAGCCTGACGGAGCATGCGCTCCACATCGCGCTTGGCGCTCTCCACATATTCGTCCCGGGCGCGGAGCAGCTCCTGCGCGCGCTTGAGCTCCAGCGGCAGAGCCGCGCTGATCTCCTCCAGAATATCCAGCGCCTCATCCCGCGCGATCATGCACTTGTCCGAGCTGAAGGGGGCGCTCTTGGCCTCGTCGATCATGCCGTGGAGCATGTCCACCAGCTTCTGTACTTCACGAAGTTCTGCCATAGGGTGTTACCGTCCTTTCCATTTTTGCAGCGCCCCCGCAACTGCCGCGGGAACGTAATTCTCAATGCTTTCACCGGCAAGGAGCTTCTCCCGCACAAGGGTGGAGCTGATCTCCCGGTATTCCTCCTTCGCCGGCAGCAGGATCGTCTCCAGTGCCAGAACGGGATCGGCGCGGCGGTTGTATTCCGCCATCTCCAGCTCCCAGTCGAGATCCTTTGCATCCCGGATGCCCTTGACCACCGCCGTGGCTCCCACCCGCTTCGCATAGTCCACGAGCCAGCCATTCCAGCTGTCCACGGTCACGTTGCTGAGTCCCTCCGCCGCCAGGGTCAGCAGCGTCAGCCGCTGCGCCGCGTCCAGAAGACCCGCGCCCTTGCGGTCGTTCACCATGGCGCAGAGATAGACCCGGTCGAACTGACGGGCGGCGCGGTGCACGATGTCCATGTGCCCCAGGGTCACGGGGTCAAAGCTGCCGGGGCAGACCGCGATCCTCACTGCTCCTCCCCCTCCCGGTGGTAGACCGTGAGCTTGATGCGGCCATAGCGGTACTCCCGGTAGATCCCGTAGGGCGCCGCCAGAGCGGGCAGCTGCTTGTCCGCCGCGGACTCCGCCATGATGATGCCCTGCGGCATCAGCAGATCGTACCGCGCGATGTGGGCCAGCGCCTTTTCCAGCAGGTCGGACTCATAGGGCGGATCCAGCAGGATCAGCCCGAAGCGCTCCCGCAGGGAGGCAAGAAAGCTCATGGCGTCGCCCGTCACCACGCGGGAGCAGTCGGAAAAGCCGCAGAGCTCCAGATTCTCGCGGATCAGCTTCACCGCGTCGCCACGCTGCTCCACAAAGGTGGCGTGAGCCGCGCCGCGGGACAGGGCCTCGATGCCCAGCTGCCCGGTGCCGGCGAAGAGATCCAGCACGCGCCGCCCCTCGATATCGAACTGGAGGATGTTGAACATGCCCTCCTTCACCTTGTCGGTGGTAGGCCGGGTGTCCCGGCCCTGCAATTCCTTCAGACGGCGGCCCCGCGCCGTTCCCGTGATGACCCGCATGAGTCCCTCCTCTCTCCGCCGCGGCGGAGCGTGATATGATGATGGTTTCGCCCTTACAGCACCGCCGTTACCGCGCAGTACAGCAGGGACAGGCCCATGGCGATGCCGAAGGGCTTGCGATAATTGTTATATACCCGGCGCAGCGCGCTGCCGCAGCCGCCCCAGAGCAGGGACGAGCAGAGCATCAGCCCCACAAAGGCAAAGGAGACCGCCGCGATGACGGCAAGGGACGTGGTGTGGGGCACCACATAGACCGCGAACAGGGTCAGCGCGCCCACCCAGCTCTTCATGTTCAGGATCTGCACCAGAGCGCCCGCGGCATAGGTGCCCTCGCTCTGCCTCTCCTCCGTCCCGCTGTCTGCGCGAAAGCCGCTCATGGCCATGGTGCCGGCGAGATACAGCATGTATGCCGCGCCCAGCCACTTGAGCCAGGGGATGAGCTGCGGCAGCAGATCCGCCAGCAGCACATTGAGCCCGCCGCAGAGCAGGGTCTTGCCCAGCAGACACAGGGCGCTGGCCGCGACGAACTTCCGCGCGCCCCAGAGCCCATAGCGGGCGGAGAGATACATCGTCGTGAGATTGTGAGGGCCGGGGGTGATCATATTGGTCACCATGTACAGCGCCATCGCCGAGAGCTCCATGTCATCTCCTTCTGCGGCCGGACGGGCCGCTTCTGTCATTCCGATCTATTGTAACACAGTCTGCGGCGCAAACGCAACGCCCGCGCCGAAAAAAAGCCCGTCTTTCCATCGCGGAATGCGCGAAAACAGGCGCTTTCCGCGGAAAAATCCCGCCGCCGCTCATTTTTTTCTTGTGATTCCCCGCAAAGCCGTGTATACTATGTAAGTAATATGGGAAAGTACCGTCGGTCAACGGGTGCGGCTGCGCCGTCCGCTGACGGCGCGGAGAGGCGTGCGCCGCGGCCCGCAGCGGGCGAGGGCAGCGCATTTCTCATACCATTGTGAAAGGATGGTTCGGATATGTTAAAACTGAACTGCGATAACGGCACGGTCGGCATCAGCAGCGCCGTATTCACGAATATCACCGGCGCCGCCGCCACCAGCTGCTTTGGCGTCAAGGCCATGGCCTACCGCTCCATGACGGACGGTCTCGTCCACATGCTCCGGCGCGAGGCCATGGGCAAGGGCGTGAAGGTCACCTTCCACGAGGATGACAGCATCTCCATCGAGCTGCACATCGTGGTGGAAAACGGCGTGAACATCCCCGCGGTATGCGGCGCGATCATCAATCAGGTGCGCTACCTCGTCTCCCGCTACACCGGCGTGCAGGTGGCAAATGTGGAAGTCTTTGTGGACTCCATGACTTTCTGAGCAAGTAGGAGGACTGCAAGAGATGACCAATCAGATCGATGCACAATTGTTTCAGGAGATGATCCTGCACGGCAGCGCGGCTCTCGCGCTGGAAAAGCAGGCCATCAACGACCTGAACGTGTTCCCCGTGCCGGACGGCGACACGGGCACCAACATGAGCATGACAATTCAGACCGCCGCGGCGGCATTCGGCCGCCGCAGCG
>CAYPWQ010000031.1:0-8857 GCA_964414495.1 uncultured Oscillospiraceae bacterium | reverse complement strand
GGAGATGCCCATGGCATACCAGAACAGCCTGCTGCTGAGGAGCCAACCGTACAGATAACTGTGCTCGCCGGCAGGCCGCACCGTGAAGAGCCAGCCCAGCAGGCTGCTCTCGGAGAGATCACACCAGAGCACGCGCCCCATGAGATACACCGCAAGATAGCCAAGCGCCACCAGCAGGGCCGCCCGCAGGTCGCCCTTCCACCGCTGCCGCCAGGGGGCGGCATTTGTTTTTCTCTCCCCGGTGCGGCAGTCCGCCTGCGGCGCAGACTCCTCCTCTGCCAGCAGCAGATCCACCGTCGTGCCGAAGATCTCCGCCAGACGGAAGAGATTGGCGGTGCCGGGTGCGGAACGATCCGCCTCCCACTTGGCGACGGCCTGACGGCTCACGCCTGTGAGCTCGGCCAGCTTCTCCTGCGACAGGCCCGCACCCTGCCGCTGCGCACGGATCCGTTCTCCCAAAGTCATGATCGGTGCCTCCTTTTTATATAGGTATAGCCGAAGCATAGCAGAAAACCGGCCGCCGCACCACCAACCGCGGGGCAACTACGGGTTGCAGCGGCGAAAAAATGTGGGCGGCGGGCTCTTTTTTCATCATACCACAGCGTCGCCCTTTCGTCACGAAAAACCGGCCAGCGGGCAGCAGAAGGGACGGCGATCTAAACTGTAACTTTTGTAGGAATTTGTATGAGAAGTTTTATTCTTTTTCCCTTGCAATTTCATCTGTCAGGTTACATAATATAAACACGGCGTCGGGCTTTTCCGGCACCGTGTTTTTTGGGTCTTGACAGGGGCCGTCTCCGGCCCTGTTCTGATACTATCTTCGACAGGGGTATGTTCCTATGGTGTTCTCCGATCTGCTGTTTCTGTTTCTGTTCCTGCCGCTGAACCTGCTTTTGCAGCGGATCATGCCCACCATACGGGGAAAGAACTGGGTCATGCTCCTGTTCTCCCTGTTTTTCTATGCCTGGGGCGAGCCGGTCTATGTGCTGCTGCTCATCGGCATGAGCTTTGTGAACTGGCGCTGCTCCCTTTCCATCGAGCGGCGGAAGGGACAGGGGCTCTCCGCCAGGACACCGCTGATCATCGCCTGCGTGGTCAGTCTCGGCATCCTCTCCATCTTCAAATACGGGGTATTCCTGCTGGAGAACGTGCAGGCACTCACCGGCGCGTCCTTCGCCATTCCGGACATCCCGCTGCCCATCGGCATCTCCTTCTATACCTTCCAGATCCTGACCTACACGGTGGATGTCTACCGCGGCGACGCCAAAGCGCAGAAGCAGTTCCCCATGCTGCTGATGTATGTGAGCCTGTTCCACCAGTGCATCGCGGGCCCCATCGTGCGGTACAGTCATGTGGAGCAGGAGATCCTGCACCGCCGCACCACCTCCGCTGACATGGCCCGGGGCGTCCGCCGCTTCAGCTGCGGCCTTGCGAAAAAGGCACTGCTGGCCAATCCCTGCGGCGCGCTGGCAGACAGCATCCTGCTCTCCACCGCCACTGCGGCGGACGCGGCTCTTGAGGCAGAAAATCTGGCGCAGCTCGCCGGGACGGACGCCGCGGCGCTGGCTCTCGGCGTGCTGGCCTGGATGCTGCAGATCTATCTGGACTTCTCCGCCTATTCCGATATGGCCATCGGCATGGGCCTGATGGTGGGCTTCCACTACCGAGAGAATTTCGACTATCCCTATGTTTCCCGAAGCGTCACGGAGTTCTGGCGGCGGTGGCACATCTCTCTCGGCTCCTTCTTCCGCGACTATGTGTACATCCCCCTGGGCGGCAACCGGTGCGGCGCAGCCCGGACGATCCTGAACCTGTTCCTCACCTGGTTCCTCACCGGCCTCTGGCACGGCGCAAGCTGGAACTATGTGCTGTGGGGCCTCTACTTCTTCGTGTTCATCGCGCTGGAAAAGCTGCTGAAGGAGCCCTTCTCCCGCCTGCCCGGTGTGCTGCGGCATGTGTATCTGCTGGTGGTGGCCTACTTTGGCTGGATCCTCTTCCGCTTTGAAAATCTGACGCTGGGCTTTGCCGTGTTCCGCGGACTGTTCCGCTTCTCTGCCCCCAGCTTTGAGAGCCGCATCCTCTGGCAGAGCCATCTGTATCTGCTGATCGTCTGCCTCATCGCCTGCACGCCTCTTGTGAAGATCCTCGGCAATTACTGCGTCAGCGACCGCGCTCCCGCGCCGCTGCGTCTTGTGAGCCGCTGCGTCTCCGCCGTGCTGCCGGTGATCTTCCTGCTGCTGTCCGCCGCGGCTCTTGCGGGCGACAGCTACAATCCCTTCATCTACTTCCAGTTCTGAGAGAGGAGACGACATGAACAGACAGAAAAAGTTTTTTGAGCAGCTGACCGTCTCCCTCTTCGTGGTGGCGCTGTTCGCTGGCTTTGGCATCGCGCAGATCCGCTCCCTGCGCCCCACCTACTCCGAGGAGGAAAAGCGGGAGCTGGCGCAGTTCCCGGAATTCTCCCTTTCCGCTCTGGCGGACGGCAGCTATTTCAGCGGCGTCAGCCTCTGGTTTTCCGATACCTTCCCCTTCCGCGAGCAGCTGGTGGAGCTGAACAGCCGCATCGAGGCGCTGCACGGCAGCTCCCCCATCCAGATCAGCGGCAACGTGGAGACCGGCGACGACATCCCCGACCCGGATGCCGCAGGCGGGGAAAGCGGCGGCGAGACCGGCGATGAGCCCCAGGGCGGCGCAGAGGATCAGCCCGAGCCGGAGAAAAAGCCGGAATTTCAGGATGACGACGGCGTGGACGAGAATTACAAGGAGCCGGAGAACACCGGCGACGTGCAGAAATTCGGCGCGGTGCTTCAGGTGGGCAACACCGCCTATGAGTACTATGGCTTCTCCGAGTCCGCATCCCAGGCCTATGCCTCCGTTGTGAACAGCACGGCGGAAAAGCTGGGCGAAAACGTGAACGTCTTTACTATGGTGGTGCCCAACAGCATGGGCGTCATGCTGCCGGACAGTCTGCGCGACTCGGTGAAGACCTCGGATCAGGAAAAGGCCATCGACTACATCTATTCCCAGATGAGCGAACAGGTGCACACCCTTCCCATTTACGCCACGCTCCGCTCTCACCGCAGCGAGTATATCTATTTCCGCACCGACCATCACTGGACGGCTCTCGGCGCGTACTACGCCTATACGAAGCTGGCCAGCGAGCAGGGCTGGGACACCTATCCGCTGGAGCAGTATGAAGAGGTCAATTACGGCGACTTCCTGGGCAGCTTCTACACCTCCACCGGCAAGAGCGCCGCACTGAAGCGCGACCCGGATCAGCTCATCGCCTACAAGCCGTTCTACGTCTATGACTTCACCTACTGGGATCGCAGCGGCACGTCCCACAGCTCCAAGATGATCCAGAACGTAGCCAACTGGGCCAAGAGCAGCAAGTACAGCGCCTTCATCTGCGGCGACCAGCCCTATGAGGAGATCAACAACCTCTCCCTCGCCGACAACTCCGCCTGCGTGATCCTGAAGGAGTCCTACGGCAACGCCTTTGTCCCCTTCCTGGCCGCCCACTATCAGCACACCTATGTGGTGGACTACCGCTATTGGGACGGCAAGCTGCCGCAGCTGGTGGCGGAAAAGGGCATTCAGGACGTGTATTTCGTCAACAACATCATGGCCGCCCAGACCAAGGTCCGCATCAACGAGATGAAGGAGCTGCTGGGCTGAACCAATCAAAGTAATAAAGAACCGGGCGGCAGCTGCCGCCCGGTTCTTTCATTCAATTCTCGCAGGGGTGCTTGCAGTAGGGACAGCGGGGAAAGTCAAAGTCGATCTCCTTCCCGCAGCAGGCGCAGGTCTTGTGCGGCACGCCAGCGGCAGCGTAATCGCCGCTGTCCTCGCCATAGCGGGGCTGGAAGAGCTCGATCTTTCCGCAGTCCGGGCAGCACCAGAAGTCCACCTCCATGGCCCCTGTCAGCAGATTGCCCCAGTCGCCGGTGATCCAGCCGGTCTGCCCCAGCTGGAGCTTTTCCCGCCGGGCCAGCTGCATCTCGCTGCCGCAGCGAAGGCATCGAAGCTCCCGTTCCATCCTCTCACCCCTTTTTCTTTATTATCGCAGTTTTCCCCCGCAATTGCAATCAGTGGAAAAATATGATACGCTTTTCCAAAGAATGACCGGGCAGTGCCCGGAGCGTCAAAAGGAGCCGACTATGAGCCGCTATCCCTATCTGCTGTTCGACGCAGACAATACCCTGTTTGATTTCACCGCCGCCGAGCACTTTGCCTTTCGCCGCACCTGCGAGGAAAATGGCCTTGCCTGGTCGGAGGAGCATTACGAGTCCTATCGCCGCATCAATGCCGCTCTCTGGGCCGACTTCGACCGGGGCCTGCGCCGCCGGGAGGAGCTGGTGGTGGATCGCTTCCGCCTGTATTTCGATGCGCTCGGCATCTCCGGCGATGCAGTCGCCTGCCAGCGCACGCAGGAGCGCTCTCTCGGTCTCTGCGCCGCGCTGCTGCCGGGGGCAGAGGAGCTCTGCCGCCGCCTGGCCCGACATCACCGGCTCTATCTCGTCACCAACGGCATGGCCAGCGTGCAGCGCAACCGTCTGGCCGCCGCGTCCATCACGCCGTATCTCTCGGACGTGTTCATCTCGGAGGAGCTGGGCTGCGCCAAGCCCAGTCCCGCCTATTTCGATCAGGTCTTTGCCCGCATCGACGGCATCAGGAAGGACAACTGCCTTCTCATCGGCGATTCCCTCACCAGCGACATCCGGGGCGCCAACGACTATGGCATCCCCTGCGTCTGGTTCGATCCCGCGGAGCGGGCGCTGCCGGCGGGCTATCGCGCCGACTTCGTCATCCGGAAGCTCAAAGAGCTGTACGCCATTGCAGACGGCTGAACAAAAATCTCTCTGCTTTGGCAAATTTTTCGAAAATCCCTGTCAGGACCGCTGCGCGGCTGCGTCTGAAAGAGTAGAGACACAGGAAAGGAGGCTTCGCCATGGAGGATCACGAGATCATCGCCCTCTACTGGGCGCGGGAGGAACGCGCCATCGCAGAGAGCGACGCGAAATACGGCCCGCTCTGCCTCTCCCTTGCGGGGCGCATCCTGCCCCAGCGGGAGGACGCGGAGGAGTGCGTCAGCGACACCTGGCTGCGCTCATGGAACGCCATGCCGCCGGAGAGGCCAAAGCAGCTCCCGTCCTTTTTTGCCCGCATCACGCGGAATCTGGCCTTTGACCGCTGGCGGTGGCAGCACGCGGAAAAGCGCAGTGCCGTCACCGTGGCGCTGGAGGAGCTGGGGGACTGTCTCGCCGCGCCGGAGGGCGTGGAGGAACCCCTGCGGCAAAAGGAGCTCTGCGCGGCGCTGGATCGCTTTCTCCGCTCGCTCCCGGCGCGGGAGCGGGGCGTATTTCTCCGCCGCTATTTCTATCTGGACACCACGGCGGAGATCGCAGCGCGCTATCAGCTGCGGGAGGATCATGTGCTGACCATCCTCTCCCGCACGCGGAAGCGGCTGCGCACACAGCTGCGGAAGGAGGGCTTTGGCGCATGAACCGGGAACAGCTTTTTGCCGCCATCGGCGAAACGGATGAGGTGCTGCTGGCAGAGACGGAACGCCGGCGGCCCCGGCGCTGGGCGAGGCATCTCGCTGCTGCCGCCTGCATCCTGCTTTTGCTCGTGGGCGGCGTGCAGGCGCTGGTGCGTCTGGAATTTCTCACCGCCGGGTGCAGCGCCTGGCCGGGCGATATCGTGGACGGCGTTTACTACTATCGCGTGGATCACAAGGGCTATTACCGCTACACGCCGGAGGAGGGCTCACAGCTCCTCGTCCACACCTTTTTCGAGGACGGCTGCCTTGTGAACGAATACGGCGTGTACTTCCGACTGGGCCGCAGCGTCTATGTCCGCGAGCATGAATCAGGGCGCATCCGGCGACTCTATGGCGTCTCACCCTTCGAATGCTCTCACATCGGCATCAGTCTCATGAGCGACGGTACGCTGGATCTCACGGTATACAACAAGTGGGAGGAGTGGCGCTACGACCTGCAGCTGGACGGCAGGACCGGCGAGGTACTCGCAACGCTCATGGAAAAGACCTACTTCGGCACAGACTATGTGCAGCCCTGGCGGCAGCATTTTCTGGTGGGCGGGCAGGAGATCTCGGTGGTGCTTCTGCCGGAGGAACTGACGGAACGCACAGAGCAGGAATACGGTATCCGTCTCGGCACCCTCTGCGATCTGCAGAGGGACGGCATCTCCCTGCTGCCGGAGGGAGCCTATATCAGCGAGTACAGCAGCGACATGCTGGGGGACTATCTGCTGGTATCCGACTATTTCTATCCAGCGGAGCTGGCGCAGGAATATCAGGACGAGCCGCACGTTCTGCTCGTCACGCCGGAGGGCGGGACGATGGAGCTGCCCTATCACAGCTACGCCGCCGCGTCGGAGGGCTATCTCTACTATGTAGACTACGAAGCCGCCGCGCAGACGGAGATGGAGAGTGGAAGATCGGACTACGCCATCTGCTGCTACGAGCTCTCCAGCGGTGAAAGCTGGGCCCTCACGCCGGAGCAGGAGGGCTACACCGATGACTTCTATGCCATTGCCAGCGACGGCACATTGCTCTATACCAGTGCACCCTGGGCAGGCGAACAGCTCTGCTGGAAGATCGCAAAGGACTCCGCGGGCCGCCCCGCGGGCCTGCGCCTGATCTCGGCGGACATTGCCGCAGAATGATAAAATGACCGCCCCGACGACTGTCGGGGCGGTCTCTTCTGCTTTTCGGGGATACGGCGGGCTCAGAAGTCGATCTCATATTCCAGATACCGTCCGGCCTCGCTTCTGGCCTCGCCTGTCACATGCGCGTCGGCAGAGCAGCGGAGGCCTTTCAGCACCGCGTCGATCTTCACCGCGTCTGCCTCCTCCATGCCGGAGGACTGGCTCAGCTTCAGCACCTGCCGGTCGTGGAAAAAGGCCTCTCCCTCCTTCATGCGCATGGCAATGAGCTCCTGCACCAGCGGGTCACTGCGCAGATACTTCAGCTGCGGGCGAACGGGCGCATGACCGGCCAGCTCCATCTCGGCCTCCACGCGCAGAGCCGCCCGCTTTGTCTCGGCGGTGCCGTGCTCCGCCGCCGTCGCCACCATCTCTGCCTTTGCTTTTGCGGCCACTTTCGTGCCGGCGGAGGCCGACTGCTCCTCGCAATAGCAGATGCGGAAGTGCTTCGCGCCCAGCTCCTGCGCGATCCGCCGCAGCTCGTTGACGCGGACCAGCTTCAGATAGTCGAAATACTCGCCCAGCGCGATGTACTGTCCCGGCTCGACGGGATCCTGATAGTAAAACGCCCGGTCGCCGTCGGGATAAAAGCGCAGGCCAAAGGCCTCCCGTGCATCCCGGAAGAGGTTCACGATGCGCAGACCCTTCGCCTCGCTCTCGAAGCCGATGGCGCCGCGGCACACCGCGCTTCGGGCGTATCTGCCGCTGCGCTCCATCACGCGGATCAGCCGCGGCAGAGAGAAGTCGGCAGACCCCAGCTGTTCGGGAAAAATGGGGCGCAGCGAGCGCCGCTCCAGCGACTGCGCCCGCTCTCCTGCGCTCTCCTTCACTGTCTGCGCGCCCTTTTTCACGGACGCACCCACCGTCTCAGCCAGCGCAGAAACGTCTGCCAGATCCACCTTGCCGTCGTCGTTCCGGTCAGCCGCCTGTATAGCGCTGTCGATCAACCCCCGCGCCGCCTTTCCTGCACCGGATGCCAGCGTCTCCCATTCCTTCTTCATGTCCCGTCCCCCGTTGTCATCCGCAGCAGAGGCTGCTGTTTTTCGCCAGAAGCGCCGCAGTCACATGCGCACCAGCTTGGCGCGGTGGCCGATGGCGGGGCAGAACTTCATCAGCAGGTCGTTGGTCTTGATGCGGAAATGGCTGCGGTTGTCGCAGGCATTGGAGGCGAACCACTCATCGTTGGCGATCTCACGGTCGATGATGAGCTTCACCTTCCCCTCCTTGTCGTGCATCAGGCAGGGGATGGAGGCGGTGCCCGGGGTCACGCCCAGCAGGGCCATCATATCCTCCTCGGAGGCAAAGGAGGGCCGGCTGCACTCCAGCTTCTCCTGAAAGGCCTTGGTATTGAACTGCTTGTGGGCAGGCATCATGACCAGATAGTACTGGGTCTTTTCCGCGTTGTGGACAAGAGAGCTCTTGCGGATCTCGCTGCCCAGCTTCTCACTCACGATGTCGCAGTCCTCCATGGGGCCGGCAGGATCGTTGTCCACCCGCTCATAGGGGATGCCCAGCTGATCCATCAGGGCAAAGGTGGCCATCCCCGCGGCGCTGCGTTCATCCGTGGGCGCGGTGGTAAAAATATCGCTTACGAACATCAGGTATACTCCTTTCCAAAAAAGCAAAGCGGGCCGGTTTCCCGGCCCGCTTTGGGGTTTCTTACTCCTCGTCCTCCAGGCCGGTGGCGTTGGCCAGGTCGCTCAGATCGAATTCCAGCTTTTCGCCGCAGTTGGGGCAGATCACTTCGCCCTCTTCCAGAATGGAATCGTCGAAGAAGATCTCTTCCTCGCAGCTGGGGCAGGTGGTGGCGTAGCAGTCGTCCTCGTCATCCTCGTCGTCCTCATCCTCTTCGTAGAGGCACTTCTCCACGTCGGAGAGGTCTTCGCTGACGGCGTCGATGCCCTCTTCCAGCTCGCAGATCTCGTCCTCCAGCTCCTCCAGCTGATCGGAAACCTCGCCCAGCACGTCGATCACGGCGAGCAGGAGCTTGCCCTCCTTGGTCTCCTCGTCCAGCTTCAGCCCTTCGGCGAGACCTTTGAGGTACGCGACTTTTTCAGCAATACCCATTTCGTTCTCCTTTCAGAAAATCAAAATCAGCGGATGCGCATGAGATACGGAGCAGCTTACG
>CAYPWQ010000030.1:0-9615 GCA_964414495.1 uncultured Oscillospiraceae bacterium | reverse complement strand
GCCGTAAGCGTCGGTGAGAACGGGATAGAGGGTCTGTCCCGGCCGGGTGGTGGTATCGGGCGCGATGCAGATGGTGTAGGTCTTGCCCACCACCGGCACCACCTGCTCCGCGGCGGAGAGGGCATTCTTCACCTTTAGGATCGTTCTGCCGCCGAGCCCCAGAGTCGAAAGCGTGCTCTGCGGCACGGTGCCGAGATAATCCACACCATAGATCGTAAAGTCCTGCGCCTCGGTGCCATAGCGCAGCTCGATGCAGTTGTCCCGGGCGGAGAGCAGGGGCCGGATGCAGTAATCCTCCCCCGGCACCAGCTTCAGCTTGTCCGTGTCCGTGATGTCGTTCCAGCGGACGCCGCCGTCGCGGGAGACGGAATAGCCCACCACCGTGTAGGCATAGTCATCCGTCACCGCCGAGAGATCCAGCACGTCGCCCCCATGGAACACATAGGTCTCGCCCGCCTTCAGCTCCTCTGCGGAGAAGGCGGCGCTGAGCCCGTCCGCCGGCTCCAGAACGCGGACGGCGCAGTCGATGTACTGAAATTCCGGGGTAAAGGTCAGATTCTGATAGTAGCCATAGCCGCTGCTCACCACGCCCTTCTGCGCGCTGGCGATCCAGTCCATGAAATAGATGTCGTAGGACACCACCGCAAGGGTGGTCTCCTGATCGTGGAGCTTCCGGATCCGGGCGTTAACGGCAGACTCGCTGTAATCCGCCACGCAGCCGGTGGTGCCGACGCTCCTGCGGAGATAACTCTCAAAGTCCGCCGGGTATTTCAGCGTGGTCTGCTTCGCGCTGTCGCCGGGATCGATGACGATGGTATAGCCCGAAAGGGTGCCGAACTTGCCGGTGGCACCGTTGACCGTGGTGGGCTTCAGGCTGAAGACCAGATTGGTGGCGCTGCTGTCGGTGTTGGCATAGATGTCGCGCTGGGTATCGCCGGGAAGGAAGGTCTGCGCACCGCACTCCACCTGAAAATCCACCGGGGCCGCGCTGACGCTGGCGCCGGTGCCGGTGCGGTAGCTCAGCTGATTGGGCAGGGAGATATTCACGCGGTAGCGCTGATACAGGCAGGCCACGCCATAGAAATGGATGTAGCTCTTGGGGCAGTTGCCCGTTTCGTCTGCCGCCACCACATCGACCCGGACGTTTTTGTTATAGGGCTTGGCGCTGCCGTCCAGCAGGCGGATCACCGCGTTGGTGGCCGTGCGGGAAAAGCCGCTGTTGCGGTCCAGCTTCTGCGTCAGGCCCAGAGTGGGGATCTTGAAATAGAAGCGCATATTGTTGCCGGAATCACTGGGGGCCTTCCAGTCCGGGGTCATGTACTGGTAGTAGGCAGCGGGGATCACCGCGTCGCTGTAGGCCGTCACCGCGCCCTCATCCCAGGCGGTGGGGCTGCAATACTCGATGCGGCCATAGGACTCGTGCTGGGGGCTCTTGGACTGATAGTCGCAGTTCCACACGCCCAGCCAGCTGGGTTTGTCACCGCTGAAGTTGGCGCTGCCGGTGCCGTAGTGGAAGATGCCGGTGCTGGCCGGCATGGAGAAATAATAGGTGCCCACCTGCACGGCGGGGGAATAGTCCGTGTCCATGATCTTGCCGGTGGCCTCGCCCGTGGTGTACTCCACCGTGTAGCTCTTGTCCAGCTGGATGGCGAAGGAGCTGGTGCCGCCGGAGGCGGTCAGGACGCGGGCGCGCCCCTCCTCGCTGCTCTCCTCCGTGGGCAGGATCTCCACCGCCGCCTCGGTATACCGGCCCACTTCGCAGGCGGTGAGCTCCGTGAGCAGCAGCGTGAAGCTCCCCTCGCCGCAGACGGGGATGGTCAGCTCCTTCTCCGTTTCATAGGGGGCGAAGGAGACGATCTCGCTGATGTCCTCATAGTTTTCCCCCGCCACGGCGGTGCCGTCGCTGCAGATCAGGCGCAGATCCACCAGAGAGTACTCTGCGCCGCTGCGCCGGATCACCACATTGGCCTGCCCGTCCGCCGCGATGTAGCGGCTCGTCGTGAACGAGACCTGCGAGCGCACCGCGGGCTCGTCGTCCCGGATGGCGACGGAAAGGGTCGTGACCTCATAGGGCTCCGCGCCCTCTGCCCCGGCAAGACGGATGGTGAAGGTCTCGGTGCCCTCGGAGGCATGATCGTCCCGGATGCGGAAGGTCAGGGTCTTTTCCGACTCGCCGGGTGCAAAGGTCAGCGTGGTGGTGCTGGAATAATCCAGCTGCTCCATCAGCTGCGGCACCAGCTCCTGCACGGCGGCATCCAGCAGCTCGTCATATTCCGTCTCATAGAGCGTGCGGGTCTCCTCGCCGGTCTGCGCCTCCTTCTGCGCGGCCAGCGCGCTCTTGCCGGAGGCGGCGGCTCCTGTGCCCGGGACCTCCGTATAGCTTTCCGCGCTCTCGCCGCTCTCTTCCGCACTGATGTCGCCCACGAGATAGAATTCCGCGTCCTCCGCGTTCAGGGCCGCCTCATAGCTGTCGAGATCGCCCAGATACGTCTCCAGCAGGGTCCTGCCGCTGCCGGTCTTTTCCGTTTCCGGCATGAGGAGCGTGTAGTCCCTGCCATAGACGGCACTCAGATCCATGGTGCGCACCTCCACCGTGACCGCGCCGCTGAGATCGCCCTCGCGGTAGATGGGCACGCTGTAGGCCGCGTTCGCCTCGTCCAGCGTGACGGACGCAGTGCCGAAATAGACCACGTTCCCCTCCGGCGGGTCTTCCAGACGGGACGCCTCCAGCGGCGTGGGGATCCAGGTCTCCGCCGCCGCAGCCGCCACCGGCTCGATGAAGGTCGAGCTCACGAGCAGCATGGCCAGCGCAGTGCCGAGCAGTCTTCGGCCGATGGCCCTTCCGTTCCCTCTCTTTTTCATGTGCGCATCCTCCTTGCGTGAGCCGCGCCGCAGTCGTCCGTCGGCGCAGGCAAAATCATCCAGCAATAAAATACCCCCATCAGCGTAACAAAAGCGTAACAGAGGCGCCGCGTATTTCC
The DNA here is from genome assembly GCA_964414495.1 of uncultured Oscillospiraceae bacterium. Classification (GTDB taxonomy): domain Bacteria; phylum Bacillota; class Clostridia; order Oscillospirales; family Oscillospiraceae; genus RGIG5472. The sequence goes on along the minus strand of CAYPWQ010000030.1, from coordinate 6,634 downwards.
GAAAAAATACGCGGCGCCTCACAGCGCACTATTCTTCCTCTTCCGTCAGGAGCAGGCGATGAAGCTGACCGTTCCGCTCCTCCGCCCAGGCATATTCCCGGAGATACTCCCCGGCATAGAGCCGCCCCGCCTGCCTGTCCCCCGCGAGGATGCGGTACAGGTCGCAGTCCACCTGATCCTCCCGCAGAAAGCGGCGATTCTCCCGCGAGTCAAGGAGCTGTCCCGCTCCCGCCTCCTCCAGCGCGTCCGCAAGGCGCTTGTAGGTCATGCGGAACAGGGACTGCACGGCGGCATCCCGGGGGCGCTCCGGCCAGAGGCAGGCGATGCCCTCCCCCGCGGTGACGCCCTGATCTCCCCGGTCCACCAGCAGCGCCAGCAGTTCCCGGGGCTTTGCGCCGGAAATGTGCAGCGGCCGTCCGTTCACCGTCACAGAGAGGGACGGGATCGTCCGGATCGATACCTGACAGGAGGGCAGCGGCCGGTAAAGGCACTTGCGCAGCTCCTTGCGGATGTCCGCCGCCTGATAGGGCTTCAGCACATAGCCCGTGGCATCCACGCCCCAGGCATCCATGGCATACTGACTGTACGCCGTGACAAATACCACGCGGATATCGGGCGCTGCCTCCCGCAGCTGCCGCGCAAGGCCAAGGCCGTGGAGCCCCGGCAGCTCCATGTCGAGAAAGGCCACGTCCACCGGATGCTCCCGGACAAAGTCCAGCGCCTCCTGCCCGCTCTGGAACAGGGTCAGCGAATCGATCTCCGGAAAGCCGGCGGTGGTCAGGCGGAAATTGTCCAGCGCCGGACGCTCGTCGTCCACATAGATCACATACATGCCTCTGCCTCCTTCATCGGAAGAAATACGGTGGCGGCGGTGCCCCGGCCCTGCTCGCTGCGGATGTCCAGCCACCCGTTCATCAGATGCTCCAGCCGGAAGCGCACGTTTTTCAGCCCCACCGAATGGCCGTCGCCCCCGGCGTCCGGGTCAAAGCCCACGCCGTCATCCTCCACGGTGATCCGCACGCCGTCCGCATCCCGGCGGGTGCGCAGGGTGATGGTGCCGCCCTCCGGCCGGGGCGTCAGGCCGTGCTTGATGGCGTTTTCCACCAGCGGCTGCAAAATCAGCGGCGGCAGCAGGAAGTCCTCGGTCTCAATGTCCGTGACAAAGCGGATGCGGTCGCCGAAGCGCACCTGCTCCAGCGCGATGTAATCCTCCACATGCCGCAGATCCGTCGGGAAGGGCACGGCACTGTCGTCCTGCATGATGTCGATGTTGCTTCTGAGATAGCGGGCAAAGCACACGATGGTCTCGTCCGCCTTCCGGGGATCATATTTGCACATGCCGCTGATGGCGTTGAGAAGATTGAAGACGAAATGGGAGCGGATCTGGCTCAGCATGGCCGTGATGCGGCTGAGGGTGAGCTGGGTCTCCTTTTCCTCCAGCAGTCGCTTCTGCCGGGTATAGGAAAAGAAGATCTGCGCGCCCTCCGTCAGCACATAGCAGAAGATGGCCAGCAGCACGAACAGCAGCCCGGAGGAGCCGCCGCTGAGATAATAGACCGCCATGTCCAGCAGCGCGCCCACGCCCAGCAGCCAGACGGCGCTGCGGCGCTCCTTCCGCTGCGCCTGCGCAGCGCGGCTCCGCCGCTCCGCCAGGCTCCCGCCGATCAGCAGCAGCGAGCCCGCGGCGATCATGCCGTGGGTCAGCTTCAGCAGCTCCCGCAGATCCCGGATGCCCGCCAGCTGCAGCAGCAGCTGCGCGATGCTGACCACGCAGCACACCAGCGTCCACTGCGCCAGCAGATGGCGGGCCGTTTGGCTGCGGGGCTGCCGCGCGGAGGCCACGAGGGGGATGACGCAGGCCATGAGCATGGCGAGGGAGACATAGTAGGTAAAGACCGTTTTTTCCCGCAGGAGCAGCGGGGCAAAATCGGTCTGGGTGAAGTTCCAGAGGCCCAGCGAGATGGCCAGCAGCGCCAGGGCATAAAAGCCCGCGCCACGTTCCCGCTTCACGGAGAAATAGACCGCGGCCGCCAGCAGGAGCAGTCCCGCCAGCACGTCGATCAGGCTCAGCGTCATGGCGGGCAGCGCCGCGCGGAGCTGTGCCCGGTAGATGGCGAGGCCTGAGCCGATCAGGAAGGTGGCCCCGCCGGGATAATTCCGATACACCGGCGTCAGGCGCACCCGCACCTCCTTCCCCCCATCCTCGCGGCAGAGGGGGATCATGGCCCAGTTGGAGCCCGGTGTCCGGATAGGCACAAGGGCGTCCGAGACCCGCAGGGAATAGACGGCCTCGTCCCCCAGCCAGACCTCCGCGCTCTGATGGCTGAAGAGGAAGGCAAGCGTTGCATCACGCTCCATGTCGCGATCCAGTGTAAAGCGGTATTCCCATACCGTGCCCGTGGGCGCATCCGGCAGCTCCAGGCGCTGACAGCGGACGTTTTCCACCGTTTCAAACCCTGCCGTCCTCCGGCTCTCCTGCAGCTCGATATTGGGCGTGACCCAGAGATAGAGCAGCAGCCCCGCCATCAGGCAGCCCATCGCAGCAAAGAGCAGCGCCCGCAGTTTTCCAAAAGAAGTCCGTTCCATCACACAAACCTCGTTCCTCGATCTTGCTGCTCATTGTAGCACAAAGCAGCCGCGGCGGTGCAGATTTTTTTCCGCTTTTTTGCGGCGCGCTGTTACGCTTTTGTTACATCCGGGCTGCTATCCTGTCCCCGTCGCGGCAGGCAGGGGCGCAGCCCTCCGCGCCGTCTGCCGGACAGTCTCACCCGAAACGGGCCGGCACCGTACCTCCCGGCCTGTTTGTCCCCGCCGGGGTCCTTTTCTTTCCATATCCTCTGCCCCCGGCGGCAAAAAGCGCGGCTTCCCTGCGGGAGCCGCGCTTTGCTCTGTTTTTCTCTGCGTTTTCGCCGTCACTGCGCCCGCAGCGCCGTCAGCTGCTGAAAGACCCAGTCCGGCTCCAGGCCCTTGGCCCGCACGGTGATGAGCGTGTCGCCGTAGCGCACGCTGAAAGCCATGCGCCAGCCGTCGCTGTCGCCGCTGTCCTCCACCCGGTAGGCCCGGGCCCGGACCGCCTCCTCCGTCAGCTCCGCCGCGTCGAACACGGGATCGTCCACGATCTCCCGCAGCGCCTCCGGCACGGAATCCGCCCGGGGAATGGGATAGAGGGAGAGATCGTAGTTCTCCGTCTCCTCCACGGTGGTCAACCGCTGCTCATCCGCCTCGGTGAAGTCACGGATCTGCCAGCTGAGCTCGTCATAGCCCCGGGTCCAGAGAGCGGAGAGCCCCTCGCCCCACTGATCCCGCCAGCGGCGGACGGATTCCTCCGTAAAGCCCCGGGGCGCTGCCGCCGGAAGATACGCGCCGAAGCGCTCGTCCTGCCGCGCCTCGGTGAGCGTCAGCGTCCGGTCCGTCCACCAGGGCAGTTCCCCCGCCGTGATGGCGGAGAGGTCGGGCTGCCCCTCACCATAATACGTAAAGCACTCCAGGATCTCCGCAAAGTCCTGCTTCGCCTGCGTCAGCTCGTCCTGCGCCGTCTCCAGCGTGAAGAAAAAGTCGCTGCCGCCGATCTCCGCCTCCGCCGCGAGGGTCACGCCCGCTGCGCCGCCGTACTCATAAACCCGGTAGTCCACTCCGTTGCAGGGCGAGAGCACGCCCGCCTCCGGCAGAACGAAGTCCCGCGGCATCCCGCCCGCCGGCGTGATGGCAAGGGTGACGGTATGCTCCGGCGCTGTGGTGGTGACGGTCAGGGTCACGCTTTGCAGCTTCCCCTCGCCGTCGAAGAGCGCCGTGCCATTCAGCTGCATATAGCCGATCTGCTTCCCCGGCACCAGCGCATCCAGCTCCTCCTCCGTCAGTGTCTGGGTGAAGACGGCGGGGATACAGAGCCAGCTCATGGCCCCGTCGGCGCTCGTCTCCGGTGCGGAGATCGCATTGTAGGTCGGCACAAAGACCGTCTCCGGGCTGTCCGCATCCGCGTCGCCGCCTTCTTCGCCCTCCGACCCATGCAGAGCCGGCGGCAGCAGCGCCGCCGCCAGCGCAAGGACGCAGAGGCAGGCCGCCAGCGCCGCCCAGCGGGTCACAGCGCTTCTCCTCTTCCCTGCCGACTCGCTGCGCAGCAGGATGTCGTCGTCCACCGCGCTGAAGCTGCGGTAAAGCTCCCATTCATTCATTCCAAAAACCCCTCTCTGATGAGATGCGCCCTCAGCTTCTTCCGCGTGCGGCTCAGCAGCACCGACACATGATTCTCCGTCAGGCCGTACCGCTGCGCGATCTCCGCAATGGGCTCGGTGAAGAAATAGCGGCGCACGAAGACGTTGCCCTCCCGCGGCGGCAGGGCGCGGACAAAGCGGCGGATGCATTCGCCCAGCTCCCGGGCCTCGCAGTCGCCCTCCACATCCGCGCTGCCCGCAAGGCATTCGCAGAGCTCCTCCAGCACCAGGGCTGCCTCTCCGCCGCCGCGCTTTTCCGCGCTGCGGACGCTGAGCCGGTTGATGGCCAGATTCCTTGTGATGCGCAGCAGGAACAGCCGCAGCTGCCTTGGACGTTGGGGCGGCATGGCGTTCCAGGCATGCAGCCAGGTGTCGTTCACGCATTCCTCCGCGTCCTCCCGGCTGCGGAGGATGCGCTCCGCCACCGCAAGGCAGCAGCCGCCGTATTTCCGCTCGCTCTCCCGGACGGCCTCCGCGTCCCTCTGCCAGTAAAGCGCGATGATCGCCTCGTCGTTCACGTCGTTTTCTCCCTCCGTTGTCTGTTTGAAAGGCCCCTCACCCTTTCAGACAGCAAACGGGAGCAAAATCTGACAGGGTTTTTTCTCATTTTCGTATCAGCGCCTCATACAAAAAGCGCCCTGGAGGCAGCTGCTCCGGGGCGCTCTTCTCTTATTCGCCGGGGGTGTGGGAGATGACCTTGCCCACGTTCCACATGAGTGCTGCCTGCTCCACCGCCTTTTCCAGACTCTGCTCCTTGCCATAGGGGTATTCGCCGGTGTGACAGCCGCAGTCCATGCACTCCACATACACGCACCAGCCGCCCTCCTCCTGACCCAGAGCAGGGCCATGGCAGATGGGGCAGTCCTGCAATTCCACATTTTCAAACGGATCCATGCTTCGTTCTCCTTCGCGTTTTATATATATGGGCAGTATACCACAGGATGGGGAAAAGAACAATCGGAAATTTGCGGCTCCGCCCACGCACAAGACCGCGCCCCGGAAGCTCTCCGGGGCGCGGCCATTTTTCACGCTGTTCATTTCAGCTCGTCGCAGTAGTGGGCGCGCTCACCGCCGATGAACTTCGGCCGGGTGCGGGCGCAGAGGATGTTGGCCTCACCGATCTGCCGCAGGCTCAGCCGCACAGGGACGGCCACCTCCTTCAGATGCATCCCCACCAGGGTGCCGCCGATATCCAGGCCCGCCTTGGCCCGGACATGCTCCACCGCCACGGGATGGGCAAAATTCTCCCACGCGGTGGTGGCAAAGGAGCCGCCGGCCTTGGGCTGGGGCTTCACGTTCACCACCTCGTAGCCAAAGCGCTCCGCCGTCTCCTGCTCCAGGATCAGGGCCCGGTTCAGATGCTCGCAGCACTGCACGGCAAGGCAGATGCCCGCCTCCTGCAGCACGGGATAGATCCCGTGGAAGGCAGCCTGCGCCGCCTCGAGGCTGGAGCCCTTGCCGATACGGAGGCCCACCATCTCGCTGGAGGAGCAGCCAATGACCATCAGGTCGCCCCGCTGCAGGCCCGCGGCCTCCACCAGCTCCGTCACCGCCTGACGCGCCTGCTGTTCGATCTCTTCATACATCATGCATACGCTTCCTTTCCTGCAAAGCGCCCGCGGCGGCACACCGCCGCAGGCCATTTTCGTTCCCCCCTACTCTACCGCGAAACGCCGCGCATTGCAAGCAGAAAATCCATTCCGGCACTGCGCGGCGGGACGGCTTTTTCTTGACCTGCCGATGAGAAAGGCATATAATATAAGCTGTCAGAAAACGACCGATCTTTTCCCGGAGGTGAAGCTGATGGCAACCATCACCAGAAAATCCACTGTTCCCTATTACTGTGCCGCCGCGGTCTGGGTGCTGTACGCGCTCCTGTTCCCGCTGCACCGGCTGTCCCACTTCCTTGTCGTGGGCATCGGCTCGGCCGCCACGTACCTGCTGATGCGCGCGCTCTGCAAGGATGTGACGGTGGAGGTGCCCGACGAGCCCGTGAAGGAGGAATCCACCGGCAACGAGGCGCTGGACAAGATGCTGAAGGAGGGCCGCATGGCGCTCAGCGAAATGCGCCGTCTGGACGACGCCATCGCGGATGAAAAGCTCTCCGCCGACATCCGCCGTCTCGAAGAAATCTGCGGCAAGATCTTCGACCAGGTGAAGGCGCAGCCGGAAAAGCTGCCCCAGATCCGTCAGTTCATGAACTACTATCTCCCCACCACGCTGAAGCTGCTCAACGCCTATGACCGCATGGGCGCTCAGGGCGTGGCAGGCGAAAACATCACCGCCACCATGGACAAGGTGGAGGGCATGATGGACACCATCATAAAGGCCTTTGAAAAGCAGCTGGACAGTCTCTTCGGCGCGGAGGCCATGGACATCTCCACCGACATCACGGTGCTGGAGACCATGATGGCCCGGGAGGG